>JANXTN010000312.1 GCA_025352435.1 Ferruginibacter sp.
GTTTCTTTTCTTTTATTACAGAAGATCCGATCTTGCTTTGATAGATATTATTTTACTTTTCATTATGATTGCAAGCACTATATTTTCATTCAGAAAAGTCTCCAAGACAGCTGCGTGGTTACTTGCTCCATATCTATGTTGGGTGGCATTTGCAACAGCTCTCAATTTTGAAATCTGGAGATTGAATTAATTCAAATTTCCTCCTACTTTCTTTCTGAAACTAGTATTGCATAAAACGTTTAGCTCTTGACATAACCTACAACATTTCGTCTTCTTGTATGCTAAGATTATTAAAATAAACCTTCGAAAGGATCAAGCATTATCAATTTATTATCCATCAAAAGGAATTTTTCCACATCATGCTTTCAACCGGCACATCCGGTTGTCCGCTGTATTTTGCATTTTTCTTTTGGTTATATTTCACTTCGATTTCTCCATCAACCGGGAAATAAATAAGTTGACCAATGGGCATTCCCTTATAAACTCTTACAGGTTGTTTTACTGAAATTTCAAGTGTCCAATGACCACAAAATCCTACATCACCCTTGCCTGCAGTTGCATGTATGTCAATCCCCAAGCGACCTGTAGATGATTTGCCTTCTAAAAAAGGCACGTGGGCATGGGTCTCTGTATACTCTTCTGTTACACCCAAGTAAAACATATGCGGCAGCAACAAAATCCCCTCTTCGGGGATTTCAAAATGTTTTATCCGATTGTGTTTTTTTGCGTCCAATTCTGCATGTTCGTAGGTTGCAAGGTTTTTCCCAAGGTGCACATCATAGCTGTTACTTCCAAGGTCAGTTCTGTTGTAAGGAACAACTTTTATGGTTCCTTTTTCTATCTCTTCCAAAATTCTTGTGTCGCTTAAAATCATAAGTTATTTTTCTGTGTGTTACAGTTTTTTGTCCGAACAAAGAAGCAGCAGTGGTCAACATCTTTGTGTCCCTCACTTGTACGTTATACCTTTTTTGATCCTTTATTTTCTGCTATTTTTGCCGTATGCCACTTGTTTACCATCAGCAAATAGATACGTTCACAAAAATAGGCGTTTGGCATATTACAGAAGACGAGAATTTTTTTCTTGACCATGTTCCTCTGCAACGGAATATTATACATCCACACAAGCGGTTGCAACACCTTGCAGGTCGTTACTTGCTAAAAACGCTATTTCCAGAGTTCCCTATCCCCCTTATCTTAATTGCTGATACCCGTAAACCATTTTTGGATGACGAAGCTTTTCACTTCTCTATTTCTCATTGTGGTAATTACGCAGCTGCCATTGTAAGCACGACAAAAAGAGTAGGAGTGGATATTGAAATACCACACGAAAAAATTGAAAAGATTCAACACAAATTCCTATCTGAACAAGAAAAAATTATTTTTCAGAAAGACGGTGGCGACCAAATTCAAAAACTCACAATGGCATGGAGTGTTAAAGAAGCATTGTTTAAATGGTATGGAACAGGGCAGGTTGATTTTATTGAGGACATGAATATTATTTCACTAAAAAAAACCGAAACCGGATGTGATGTGAATTGCATTTTCAAGAAAGAAAAAAATCTTTCATTGGTAGTGAAAAATGTTCTTTTAAGTGGGAATAATTTATCTTGGATTATAACATAAAATTGAAAAAATAATCGGTAAGTTACTCATCATTTGTAACCAGTTGCATGTTTATAAGATCTTGCCCCGCAATGCCTTCAACTGATCCTGAAATATGTAACGAATTTTGTATAATTAACTCAATCTGTTTTTCTTTTTTCTTCCAATTCTTTTCAAAATCTTCCCGTTCTTTCTGAAGCATCAGGCGAAGGTTATTAAAGCCCTCCCGCATTGCGCCCATATTATTTATAAACTCATGGCTGGTTAAATAATTATACATTGCGACCATTTTTTCACCTTTATTTTCTTGACTTTTTCTACTCTCATTTATTTTTAAAATGGCATTTCTTAAAACCTGCGCAAGGCTCTTAGCTTCTGAAAATGTACAGATATACACGCCGTTCTTTTCGCCAAACTGTTGCAAATCCTTGGGCATTCTTTTCGTCACAATTACTGCAATGTCAGCGCCTGTGGCAAGCATATCCTTTTTTAATTTTTCAATCCATTCTGCTGAAAACGCTTCAGTTCTTTTGCTTTCATAAATAATTTTACCGCACTCTTGTCCTACGTGATTGCGCACCGTTTGTATACAATCTGCACCACGTACTCCTTTGCCCACCTCACTTATCAAATCAAAAGGAAAAGTCGCAGTGAGCATTTCTTCTAATGCTTGTTCCTGTACTTCCCCCTGCAATTGCATAGAACCTTGCTCAGCCTTCCGTTTCATTTCTTCTGCAAGTTTCTTCTGGTCTTCTAATTGTTTTTCCAGTTCCCGCATACGCATGTTTTGTTCGTTTTCTTTTAAAGAGTTTTTCTCTATTTCCTGTTTGCGTATTTGTTCGCCGATGCTATGTCTTTCCTCCTGTAATTTTTTCTGAACGGTGATTTCAAGATCGGCTTCTTTATTTTTTAATTGCTGTTCTTTTTGTAAAAATTCCAGTTCTTTTTTGCGGGCCTCTTTTAATTTTTCTTCATTATCATTTTTCTCCTGTTGAAGTATTCTTAAACGATTTTCAAAATCTGATGAAATGCTTTTGGTTAGCTGCTCCTGCATCTCTGCTTCCATCTTTATTTTTTCCTGTTGTATTTTTTTTATGAACAGTTCATTCTCATTCTTCTTTTTTTCTTCGAATAATTGTATTTCTGCTTCTAACTTTTTTTCGCTTTCTTCCACTTTGTTTAGGGATTGTTGAAGCTTGTTTTGGTATTGCTGTTGGTATTTTTTTTCTAAATCGGCGGCAATTACATTTTCTACATCAAAAATATGCCCGCAGTCAGGGCATTTTATATTATTAGTCATTTAGCTGGTATTTGTTACAAGATAATTCAAATGCTACAAATTTTGTAGTGCATTAAAGGTTTGAAATGGTTAAGAAACTTAGATTTAAAAAGACGAAAGAAGTTTTACTGTTCAACCTAGCCCTGATAGTAGTGGAGATTCTATTTTGCTGCCTTTTGAGCAGAAAAGATTGTAACAAATAGCAGGAGACAAAAGCTGAAAAAAATTCTGATGATAATGCTCCAAAATCTCCGACTAAAAAACCTGCAATGCTTGCAGGTTTTACTGTGTGCGGCCAATCAGATTCGAACTGACACACCCGTTGTATGGGCGCTACCACCTCAAGGTAGTGCGTCTACCAATTTCGCCATAGCCGCTTTTTGCTTAAAACTAAAAAAACGCCCGAAGACGTTTTTTGTGCCCCGGAACGGAGTTGAACCGTTACTTACATTGCTGTAAACAGGATTTTAAGTCCTGCGTGTCTACCAATTTCACCACCGGGGCTAAACACTTTTCCTCACTCCAATAACAGGAGAGAGAAGAGATAAAAAAACTCCCGTTTGCGGCGGGAGTTTTTTGGAGCGGAAGACCGGGCTCGAACCGGCCACCCCGACCTTGGCAAGGTCGTGCTCTACCAAATGAGCTACTTCCGCTTGTTATTTATAAGAACTAATATCCTTAAAACAATCTACAAACATTTTCGTTTTTGTTTTTCGGATGGCAAAAATAAGGATTGAAATCTAATTACAAAACTTTATTTGTACTTAGGGTTCCAAAGTGTATTTTCAGGAATGTTTACCTGAGGTTTTCCTTTGTACCTGTGTGTGTATTGTGCTACACATGCCGAAAGAATTATGGCAATAACAACTGCTATCTGGCAATACCATAGAAAACGGGAAGAGGATATCCAACTATGTTGAAAGTCTTTTTCTTTATCTTCTAAAATTTCTTGTTCCATTTTTACTTGTTTTTCAAGCGCAAAAATAAGGCATTATTTATTAAAAATTTATTTGACTTTGATGATTTTAGCAAAGGTTTTTTTCTTTCTTGCGTAATATTGCCAAAGAATACTTCCTGAGTAAGTACCGTGTAATTTAAAACCAATTTTACTAAAAGTATCTTGCTTGTTCCTGTAAAATAACACCCATTTTACAAAATGAATATGCGCTTTGGCAATAGCTATAAAATAGCCGCCATCTCCTGAAAGTAAACCTCTGTATGCTGCTAATGCATCCAAACCAAAACGAGTAGGCATTTTTAATATTAATGCAGTTACAGAACTGTTTTTATAAATCATTATAAGGTTGTTCCGAAAGTTTAAATAAGTTTTCTTGCTGTTACCTCGAGGCAGCGTGCCGCCACCCACATGGTATACTACGGATGTGGGTTCTGTATAAATTTTAAACCCGGCTCTTTGCATGCGCCAGCAGAGATCAATCTCTTCTTGGTGTGCAAAAAAATATTCATCGAACCCCCCTAAAGTTTTGAAAACGGATGCTCTTACAAACATTGCTGCGCCCGATGCCCAAAAGCAAGGTTCTGCAGTGTCGTATTGCCCTGTGTCTTTTTCCATTTCTTCCAGCACTCTACCTCTTGTGAAGGGATATCCGAATGCATCTATCCAACCACCACAGGCACCGGCATATTCAAAATATTTTTTATTTTTCTCATCTAAAAGTTTCGGTTGACAGGCACCAATCATTTTATCGAATTCCATTAATGTAATAATGGGTTCCATCCATGAGGGAGTTACTTCAACATCACTGTTGAGCAATACAAAATAATCTGCACTAATTTGTTTTAATGCGGTATTGTAACCTTTTGCAAAGCCCTCATTTGTATGATTGATAATAATTTCAACCTCGGGAAAATATTGCTTTAAAAAAATTATTGAATCGTCTGTAGATGCATTATCGGCTACGATTATTTTTTTATTTTGGTAAGTAGATGCCACAACTCCGGAAAGATATTTTTCCAGAAAATGTTTACCATTCCAGTTTAAAATTACCACTGCTACCAATGCTGTATTTGTAGAAGCTGTTGTATTGTCGTGCACCATCATTCAGTTACAAACATACTTCATTTGTAAAATTTATGGACAATTGCATTTCATTTAATGGTATTTTTAAATATGCTACAACGGTTTTTAAATATGAGAAATATTCTTGGTCTCATTGCAATTGCTTTTATAACGGCAAGTATATTTTTCAGTAATTTTTTAGCAAAAAAAATTGCTGCAGATGAAAAAAGAAAAGTGCAGCAGTACGTAGAAGCGGTGAATGATTTAAACAATATTAATAACCAGGATACAAAGCTAGCTACTAAAATAATAATTGAGAATGGAAAAGACATTCCGCTCATTCAAACAAACGAACGGGATAGCATTTTGGCCAATAATTATGACTCGGCTGCTTTAGCTGAAAACAAATCTTATTTAAAACAAAAGTTAGAAATTTTAAAGAAAACAAATCCGCCCATAATTTGGCAGAATCCGCTAAACCCCACTGAAAAAAACTTTACCTATTATGGAGAATCGGATTTGCTTGTGCAGATAAGATATTTCCCCATCGTACAATTGGTAGTTGCTATGCTTTTTATTATCATCATATTTATAGCGGTTTCAAACAAAAGCAAGAGTACCCAAAATCAGGTATGGGCTGGTATGGCAAAAGAGACAGCTCATCAACTTGGTACACCGATTTCCTCTTTAGAAGGATGGATGGAAATGCTGAAAGAAAATGAAGGAACTCAAAAGATTGCGTTTGAAATGAGCAAGGATGTAGAACGACTAAAACTCGTAAGTGACCGATTTGGTAAAATAGGTAGTACTCCCAAGCTTGAAGAAACTAACCTGGTTTCTCAGATTGAGACAATGGTGGGATACATTAAAAGGCGTGCGACTGACAAGGTTTCATTTTCGGTAAATACTAATGGCGAAAATGGTATTATCGCTATGATAAACCCGCCCTTGTTTGACTGGGTGATTGAAAATCTGCTAAAGAATGCACTTGATGCAATGGATGGAAAGGGAGCCATCAACATTAATATAAAGAATGAAACTGCACAGATTGTAATTGATGTTAAAGACAACGGTAAAGGAATAAGTAAGAATAATATTGCCAATGTTTTTAAGCCCGGATTTACTACTAAGCAAAGAGGTTGGGGGCTTGGCTTATCGCTTAGTAAAAGAATAATTGATTTGTATCATAAAGGTGAATTATTTGTAAAACAGAGTGAGGTTGGGAAAGGAACAACCTTTAGAATTCTGTTGAAAAAATAAAAAAGCCGTAATATAATGAGGGCTCAGAAATTATAAATATCCATGTAAGTTTAAATTTTCCCCATCACAAACATCGCTCCTTTCGGCGTAGGATTTCCTCCTTCGGTTTCAAGCGTTATTGCAAAAGCCTGTGCTTTGCCGAAAGTTTTCATCTTTTGTATACTATACTTTTCACCGTCTTTGGAAGTTATCATACCGGCATCTACGGGTTTGCCATCTACAATTGCCCAGAGTTGATACTGTTTTCCTGACGGGGCAATGGGCATATTTGAAGGATCTACATAGACTTCACCGGTATTCTTCATCCAAAATATTTTGGCTGCAGCATCCGGAGCCGCCTCCAAACCATTCAAAGAAACAGGCTCACTGTACTTGCTTTGTACAATGCTCATTTCCTTATCAACCTCAGTTAAGTGTTGGTTTAAAGAAGCCACCTGCTGTTGACTTTCAGCATATTTTCCTGAAAGATCTTTGTTTTTGTTGTAGTAAAAAAAGTTGAGAACAGAACTGCCAATTAAAAGTAAAACTGCTGCTGCCGCTGCTATGTTGCGCAAGGGTGACATAGAAACAACCTTTGCAGGAGCTTGAATTTCTGTATTAATGTTAAG
>JANXTN010000372.1 GCA_025352435.1 Ferruginibacter sp.
TTAAATATTGAGAACTTAGTGAACCATCTATTGAAATGTTTTTAGGTTCAAGTGGACCTTTAATTTGCAACGGCAAAAATCCATTGGTAGATTTTATGGTAATATCTAGTTGAGGGAAAACATCATCAAAAAAATTCATAGGTCTTTTTGCGAGGCTCCCGATACCTGATAATTCTATTTCTTCAGAACACAATGCAACAATGGGTGCAAACATTCTGAATGATAAACCACTCTCGCCACAGGAGATTTTTTTTTCCTCTATAGTATTATTTGATGGAAATCCAATTGATTCAACAGTCAATCTATCTACATCAAATTTAACTTGAGCACCTAGGTCTTCAATAATTTTTAATGCAGCTTTGTCATCATTGCTAATTCCCGCGTTGTAAATGATTGTTTCACCTCTATGCAAAAGTGCTGCTGCACAAGCTCTTTGCATGCTGCTTTTAGATGATGGAGCTGATATATGACCATTAATAATTGAAGGAGAAACGATGACTTTCATTATTAAATGTGTTCTACAAGTGAAGTGATGGTTTGAAAGGATAATTGTTTTACTGTACCATTGCCAATTTTATTTAATAATACAAAATTTATTGAGTCTCCAGCTCTCTTTTTATCTTTAACCAAAAGTTCTAACACCTCTGTATTGTCCATTTTATGAGAAACAGGCAATTCATATTGCGTAAGTAATTTTTTAATTTTCTCAACCGCATTACTTTCCAGGTTATTGATTTGGTTAGAAATCTTAGTCGCAATTACCATCCCTATGCTAACGGCGAAGCCATGCGGGAGATTATATAACTTTTCTAGAGCGTGACCAAAAGTATGTCCGAAATTAAGTTGAAAACGGTCCGCCTTTTCAAACTCATCTGCAACCACCACAGCCGTTTTAATAGCCACATTCTGCTCAATTAATTTGGATGAAGCCGATTTATTATTGATATAATGATCAATGTTGTTTTTTTCTAATTCATTAAACATTCCTTCATCTTTAATGCAGGCATGTTTTATTATTTCGGCAAAGCCATTTACCCACTCTTTTTTTGGTAACGTATCTAAAAAACTGTAATCATATAAAATAAATAAAGGTCGGTAGGTAGTACCGATCATATTTTTATAATTGCCTACGTTTATACCGTTTTTTCCACCTACAGCAGCATCTGTCATAGCTAAAATAGTCGTTGGTACTAGCCCTAAATTTATCCCTCTTTTAAAAATGCAGGCAACATAACCAACCATATCGGTAACGACACCGCCACCTACGCCCACTATTAGCCATGATTTATCAATATTTAATTCCAATAAATTTTGGATAATATAGTTGATGGTATCCTGAGATTTATTTTTCTCCTTCCCCTCAATTAAAAGAATTTTAAGGTCATCAAATTTTTTTTTATGTAACAAAAAAATCTCCTTTTCTGTAATGATGATAATCTTTTCTGTTGGGTACAAATTTTTTATTACATCAAAAGATGCATCAAAATAGTTTGTAACAATTTGCCCCAAAAAATTAGTTTCTACAATTCTCATTCAAAAATTTTAATACAATTCTTTGTGTTACAATCTCTTCTTTTTATAATTATTGCGAAGGTACATGGGTCATTTTAAAAAAAAATTGTATTTTCTAAAAAAGAAAAAGCCACTCCGGAGATCCGGAATGGCCATGATTGCTTTGTCAAAAGAATCTTATAAAAAGAATTAGTGCTTTTTCACTTCTACTTTCTTATCTGTTGCTTTACCGTCAACTTTGTTCAAAGTATCAACAGTAGTTTTAGTTGTAGTTACAACAGGCATAGTATCTTTACTAATTACAGTAGTATCTTTAGTTACAACCATTGCTGTGTCTTTGGTTACTGTAGTTTCTTCAGATTTTTTTGCATCGTTACAAGCTGTAAATGATGCTGCGATAACCGCAATTGCAAGGAATTTTTTCATTTTGTTTGTTTGTTAAGTTTAAAATTATAATTTGATTATTAATACAATTATCGAAAAAAGGTAACCCACTTGTTTAAAATTAATTTTTTATGATAGATATGGGTTACTAATTCATTTAATTTGTATTAATAAATACTGAGATAGGGTGAGTACATTAGAGCAAGATTTAATATTACTGAAAGGCATTGCTGCGGAAGACAAAAGTTCGGTTCAGCAATTGTATAAAGAGCACTACTTGATGATACAATCGATGGTTTTGGCAAATGCAGGCAGTAAGGATGATGCAGCAGATCTTTTTCAGGAAACATTAATTGTACTTTATGAAAAAGTGAAAACGGGCAATTTTGAATTACAGTGCCTTTTAAAAACTTTTTTATATTCCGTAGCAAGAAGGTTGTGGTTAAAAAAATTACAACTGCAACAACGGTACATTTCGCAGCCCGTTGGCTTGGAACAAAGCTTTGCTGTTGAAGACGAAATTGAGAATCATTTAAAACTGCAAAATGATTTTGTTATTATGGAAAGTGCAATGAACAAAGTGGGTGAACCCTGTAAAAGTCTTTTGGAGGCTTATTACTTACAAAGAAAACCCATGAATGTAATAGCATCAGAATTTGGTTATACAAATGCTGACAACGCAAAAACACAAAAATATAAATGCCTTGTGCGATTAAAGAAGTTGTTTTTTGCACAATATAAAAAAACTGACTAATGGAAGATAC
>JANXTN010000007.1 GCA_025352435.1 Ferruginibacter sp.
CAAAGAACCTGTAAATATTTATAAACTTACATTGAATGACAAAGATGATTTGAAACGAATTGTGGAAGAGAATGTTCGGCAAGAAAATTAATGACAATTGCTGCTGCTAACACGAACTGTGCAGAAAAACAAATAAATCAGGCTATTTTTTTAAAATAATTTCTGTCAAACAAACATTCGTTTTTTACCACACCAAAGACTTGTTTTAAAAGCTTATTTGCTACAGCTATTATCGCCAATTTTTTGTTCTTGCCTCTTGCTACCAACCGATCAAAAAGTTCTTTGCAGGCCCCGTTTGTTGCTTTTGCATTTAATGCACACATATAGAGCGTATGGCGCAACAGTGAGCCTCCTTGTTTACATATCCTTACCCGCCCCCGTATGCTACTGCCGCTGCTGTATTCCTTCGGGCTAAGGCCCGCATAGCTGATCAGCTGACGGTAATTTTCTGTATGCTTAAAGCCTTGGGTTGTTACAATTAAAATGGCGGTGGCACGTTTGCCAATTCCCACAACACTGCGTACCTGCTTTACCAATTCAGGCTGCCAGGCGCCGAGCTTTTTATACAACTCTGTTTCAAACTTTTTGAGCTCCGCCTGCAGATCCCGCAATATTTTTTTATAGCCGGTTACAATCACCCGTGCATCAATATCCAACTTGGAAAGTGAATGTAATTTGTTTTTAAACCCGGTGATCTCCGTCGTAATCGTTTCTATCGCATTATTGAGTGCACGACACTCAAAGTAAAGCCTGTCGGGCATTTGATAGCAATCAGGATTATGATCTGCACCGTACATGCAAATATGGAAGGCGTCTTTTTTGTCTGACTTGTTGCGCTCCAATTTCATCTGTATGTAGCGTTTTATCTGCAATGCATTTACAACACTATACTTCGCTTTTTTGCTCTCAAGAAAAAAACAAAGCGGCAGTTGGTATACACCTGTTGATTCCATAACGAAGTGATGGTGCTTGCCCGTATGCTGCCATATTTCTCTGAAGCCTTCGGCACTGTTGGCACACTTGCACCACTCCATACTGCCTTCCGGCCTCTGATAACAAACATCTAATGTATCGCCGGAGACATCAATGCCGCAATACATTTTTACTTCTTGCTTAACTGCTTTCATAACACATGTTTTAAATAAAAAATAAAGTAAATTAGCATTGCCAAAAAACAAAAAGGAAGAACAATTCTTACGGTGCTATCATCCTAACACGAGTTTAAATACTCAGCGAACTGTACAGCATAATGTAAGAAAGGGAGGCAGGGATAAGCGTGTTAGAAAAGCTTCGAGCTTATTGGGTTTGACTATCTTATTCTGCCCCCTGTTCTTTCAAATATTCATGATAAATGCTGACTTAAATTTATTGAATTGTAAACATAGAATTGTGTTTTGTGCATCAGGCCCCGGCGGTTGACGATACAATTTCCCAACACTTAAGATATGAGACCGGGCCTCGGCGGCTCACGATGGGTACCACAGGCGAAAAAATACCGTTAAACATATCTTTTTAAAGAAACACATCAATAAAGAAAAAACCCTAAAAACCGTATATTTGCCTATATGATGAATGTAGATAACATGGAATACAATACCACCCGTAACCACCTTACCATGAAGGAATACGGGCGGCATATTCAAAAAATGGTGGAATTTCTGCTCACCCTCGAAGATAAAGAAGAGCGCCAGCGAAATGCGTATGCGGTGATAGAACTAATGGGTTTCCTTAACCCGCATTTAAAAAATGTAGAAGACTTCCGCCACAAACTCTGGGATCATCTTTTTTTGATAAGCGATTTTGCGCTTGATGTTGAAAGCCCATACCCGATACCGACAAGAGAAACCTTAAAGGCAAAACCGGAAGTGCTTGCCTACCCGAAAAAATATCCGCGATTCAACCACCTCGGCAAGAATATAGAAGTGGTAATGGACAAAGCGCTGAAAGAAGAGAATCCGGAAAAGAAGCAGGGTTTTGCTAATGCGATTGCTTACTACATGAAGCTTACATACAGCAACTGGCATAAAGAACTGGTGCATGATGATACTATACAAGCGGAGTTGCGCAGCATGAGCGCCGGTGAACTGGAGTTCAATAACCGCCCGTTTGTAAAACACCAGCCGGCACGTATAGAAAGGGATGAATACCCGGCGGGCCGTAACCAATTTCGCAAAAACTTTAGCGGCGGCAGAGATAACAGGAAT
>JANXTN010000047.1 GCA_025352435.1 Ferruginibacter sp.
GCAATCTCAATTACGTCTTCACTTTTCAGTTGAAGCCCATAGCTTAATTTCATTACCCTTGATGTGATCTTATCAAAGTGTACTGCTTCTTTTTTTCCGTTTCTTTTAATTACTTGCATGTCTGTAGTGTTGAGATGTTAGTATTTTAAGTTTAGAGACAAAAGATCAAAGACAAAAGATTGTATCTGATAATGTGTCGTTTATTATTTTGAAAATTTATTTCTTATTATCTCAGAAAATGAATTCAGCATTTTCTGTATTTCTGTTACTTTTTTTGTTAACTCTTCAAAGTTTGTGTCGTTCACATACTTCAACTTGTTTGATATAATTAATTGCGTTTCCGATTCATACGCAGACCCAATTGAAATAGATAAAAAATGAAAGAACTCTTTATCACTTGTTCTGCTCGATCCTTCTGCTATATTTGATGGTATTGAAACAGCGGATCTTCTTAACTGACTTATCAATCCAAATTTTTCTTCTGTAGGAAAAGACGAAGTCATTTTATAGATATCGACAGAAAATTCAATTGCCTTTTGCCAGACTTTCAATTCTCTGAAATTGTGCATTAATGTTCTGTCTTTAATCTTGTGTCTTTGATCTTTTTGTCTTATTCCCTTCCTAAAAATCTTCATCCATTGAAAACACTTTGCTTGCATTTTCCTTCACACCGGATTTTTGGTATTCGCCTACACGCTTTTCAAAGAAATTTGTTTTGCCTTGCAGAGATATCAATTCCATAAAATCAAATGGATTGATGTTGTTGTAGATTTTGCTGCATCCAAGTGCTACCAATAAACGGTCGGCAACAAATTCAATATAATCGCACATTAGTTTTGAGTTCATTCCTATGAGGCCAACAGGCAATGCATCAGTAACAAATTCTTTTTCAATTTCTACAGCGTCTCTTATAATTTGTGTTACAGTGTCTTTTGGAAGTTGCTCCTGTAAATGTTGTGTATAAAGCATGCAAGCAAAATCGCAATGCAATCCTTCATCACGACTGATGAGTTCGTTTGCAAATGCAAGACCTGGCATTAAACCTCTTTTCTTCAACCAAAAAATAGAACAAAAAGAGCCTGAGAAAAATATTCCCTCCACAGCCGCAAAAGCGATAAGTCTTTCCGCAAAAGATCCTTTGTCTATCCAGCGTAAAGCCCAATCCGCTTTTTTCTGTACACATTCAATGGTATCAATCGCTCTTAGCAATCTGTCTTTTTCTACAACATCTTTTATGTAAGTATCTATTAAAAGTGAATAAGCTTCACTGTGTATATTCTCTATCATTACCTGAAAGCCATACATACAGCGGGCTTCAGGATATTGTACTTCTTTTAAAAAGTTTACAGCAAGGTTTTCGTTTACAATTCCATCGCTTGCCGCAAAAAATGCAAGCACATGTTTAATAAAGAAACGCTCATCTTCTGTTAGTTTGTTTGCCCAATCCTGCACGTCTGTTGTAAGATCAAGTTCTTCCGCTGTCCAAAAACTAGCTTCCGCCTGCTTGTACATTTGCCAAATATCCTGGTGCTTAATAGGGAAAAGTACAAAGCGGTCTTTATTATCAGCTAAAAGCGGTTCGATATGCATCAGTTATAATTTTTGAAATGTTTTGGTTGCTGAGAAGAGGGAAACAATCACAAGGGTTAATGAATTTCCAAAAGCCAATTTTTTCACTCTCTCGAACAATATTACTAATCATTTTATACAAAAATTTCTATTAGTTTTTCACAGCATGTTTACAAATATGGAGATGCAAGATGGGTAAAGGGTCCGGCTCCAAAAATTAGTTTTCCACTAAGGAAATGCACATTATAGGGATAACTTTGTGTTGTTATTAGTATATTTTTTGGTAGTATAATTGCAGAGTAGGTTATACAATTATTATTTTTTACTAAAATCAATATCATGGCTACGTTCAAAGCGTTTTTATTTTCAGGTATTATCATTTTATCTCTTTCGCAGTGCAAGCAATCGACCAATGGCTCCACAACTACACAAAAACAAGCATTGCCACAAATGTCAGTAGAGGATGGAAAAATTATTACTGCAAGAGAAATTAATGTATGGGAATATTCCAAAACAAAACAACTGGATAAACTGCGGGAAATATTAGCTGACGATTATACAGGCTATTTTATTACAGGTACTATGCACCCGAGTGATGTGCTTAATTTATTAAGAAAATCCACTTTTACCACTTACCATTTATCAAATATTAATGTAAAACCTGTTGCAGAAGATGTAGCTATCATAACCTACAATGTTTTACAGGATGTTACCGGCGCTGACGGTATAAAATGGGTGCCCGAAGTTGCTTCAGCCGCCACGTATGTAAAAAGAAACGGAGTTTGGTATTCTGTTTTTTATCAGGAAATGCCTTTACAATAAAGACGAGCAATGTGGTATCTTAAAAAAATATTTTGGCATTTTCATGATTTATAAAAAAACTACAAGAAACGGTCTTCAATTTTTGAAGACCGTTTCTTGTTTTTAAGAATTAGAAGATGGCACAAATTTTAAAGAGATGGAATTTACACAATGCCTAGTGTTTTTTTCTGTGAAGCGCTCTCCTGTAAATACATGACCGAGATGTGCATCGCAACTGTTACAAACTATCTCTACTCTTCTGCCATCGGCATCAGGCACTTTTTTTACGGCACCGCTTATTTCATCATCAAAGCTTGGCCACCCACAACGGCTGTCAAACTTATCTTTTGAAACATACAGTGGCGCATCGCATCTGCGACAATGGTAAACGCCTTCCCGTTTATTATCATTGTATTCACCGGTAAAAGGTCTTTCAGTGCCTTTGTTTACAATCACATATTCTTCGTCGGGTGTGAGTTTATTGAAATTCATAGTTATTATTTTTAGTTATGTACGAAATAGGTTTGTATAAGAGTTTCTTACAAAATTTCTTCCACGTTTTTTTTAATATTCTGAGCCATTAGGTCTGTGGGCAAATCATTTTCGTCTACACCAAATGGGTCTTCAATTTCTTCGGCAATTAGCTCCAGACTTACTAATACATAAAACACAAATGCAACCACAGGTATAATAATGTAACCAAGGTTAAAAACATAACCAAAGGGTAACGTCATCACATAAATGAAAATAAATTTTTTAATAAATGTGCTGTACGAAAATGGAATAGGTGTATTTTTTATTCGCTCGCAGGCGCCACAAATATCTGTGAGTGATTGTAACTCGCTATTTAAAAAAATAAGCTGTTCGCCTGATAATTTTTTTTCCTGCAACAATGAATTTACTCTGTTGTAAATAGATAAACTTATCTGGTTCGGTAAGTGCTTTACATTATCATCCAGCTGCTCCGAAACATGCAATGGAATGTTTTGTTTAAATAATGTTTTTCCGGTTTTATCGTCTCTTAGATGATTGTGTAATGCTAATGCATAGCTCGGAATAATTTCACGGAAAAATAACCTGTTTTCCAAATCAGCTGGGGCTAATATTGAATTTAATTTCATTGCAAGATTACGGCTGTTGTTGATGAGGCTACCCCATAATTTTCTTCCTTCCCACCATTTATCGTATGCAGTGTTGGTTCTAAATACAAGCAGGATTGAAATGGCAAAACCAAGCAGGCTGTGCATTACATCTATATTTTTTAATGAACTGTTTTCAGTAATATATCTGTAGTTTAATTCTATAAATGCTACTGCTGCAGCGTATATACAATAAGCAATTAAAAAAGGAAATAGTTTTATGAAAGTGTCTCCTTTTTTTATTTTAAAAATATAAGTAAAAGGATTTTTTTGATTGTAAGGAATCATGAAAAGTATTTAGACAAATGTACAGTCAAAATATTTTTACGCTTCAGGGTTTACTTTTATCGAAATAAAAAAGATCCGGTTTTAGACCGAATCTCTGTTTTATAAAATGTATAATGCAATAACCTATCTACCTCTGCTAAAACTGCGTGGCCCTTCGCTACCGCTAAATTGTTTAGGTCTGCCTTGGTTGTTTCCACTACGAGAAGCGCCACCAAAACTGCGTTGTGGCCTTGCCTGTTGCTTGGGTCTACCCTGTATACCATTAAAAGTAATATGGTAAGGATGGTTGCTGTTTAAAGGAATTTGTTTGCCTATCAGTTTATGAATATCTCTCAATGCTTCTGTTTCTTCTGCTTCGCAAAATGAAAAAGAAATACCACTTGCTCCTGCTCGACCTGTACGGCCAATACGGTGAACATAAGTTTCAGCAATATCCGGTAACTCGTAATTAATTACATGCGTAAGGTCATCTACATCTATACCTCTTGCCGCAATATCTGTGGCCACCAATATTCTGGTAGACCTGTTTTTAAAATTAGACAAGGCTCTCTGTCTTGCATTCTGCGATTTGTTTCCATGAATAGCTTCTGCTGTAATACCGAGTTTGATAAGATCTTTTACAACTTTATCTGCACCATGTTTGGTACGGGTAAAAACTAATGCGGTTTCAATGCCTGCATCAGATAAAATAAATTTCAGCAGAGCAGCTTTGTTTTGTTTTTCAACATAATAAAGCGATTGTGTAATAGTTTCAGCTGTAGAAGAAACAGGCGTCACTTCTACTTTTTCAGGATTTGTAAGAATGCTGTTAGCTAATGATTGAATTTCGGCAGGCATGGTTGCAGAAAAGAAAAGTGTTTGCCTTTTTGTAGGCAACTTGGTAATTATTCTTTTTACATCATGCACAAAACCCATATCTAGCATACGATCGGCTTCATCTAATACAAAAATTTCAACTTCTCTTAAATTGATAAAACCTTGGTTCATCAGATCTAATAATCTGCCCGGAGTTGCTACTAATATATCAACGCCTCTTTTAAGTTCACTTACCTGTGGACCTTGGTTTACGCCACCAAAAATTACCAAATTTCTCAGGCGAAGATTAGCGCCATAAGCATTAAAACTTTCCTGAATTTGAATAGCAAGTTCTCTTGTGGGTGTTAATATCAATGCACGAATGGGACGTTGCCCCGCACTTTGCATTGATTTTGGTTGTGCCAGTTGTTGTAGCATTGGTATTGCAAATGCTGCGGTTTTACCGGTCCCGGTTTGTGCGCAACCCAGCAGATCTCTACCTGCCAATATAAAAGGAATGGCACCTTGTTGAATGGGTGTAGGCTTTGTATAGCCTTCGGTATCAAGCGCATCAAGGATGGGCTTAATAAGATTTAAGTCTTTAAATAACAAAATATGTTTTTTTAATAAATGAGTGCGGAAATGAAGACGGGCTTCATCACTAAAAATGGAGAATGCTTATGTTCTACTAAGCATCTTATTGGGGAAGTGTATTAAATAAAAATCTACAATAAATATCCGGGCTTTTAATGCCGCTGTATAAATGAACTGTCCCAAAGATAGGGGAGAAAAGCTTTTGGGGCAGAAAAAGTATTAATAAAGGTACCATTCATCTCTTAAAACCTTCCACTCATCAAAACAGCAAAAATATTTTACTAAATTATTAATTGATTATCAGGGATTTAATCAATTACATCACCAACTACCATAAAATAAAAGGTATTATGTGTTGCATAGTACCAAACTAAACCTATCTTTGTTTAATCAAAGTGAGAAACTAATCAACAACAAAAAATTAAGACATGAATATTGATAACACAGCAAGCCAGATGCGGAAGGGAGTTTTGGAGTTTTGCATCTTGTCTGTAATAAAACAAGGGGAAGCTTACCCTTCAGATATTATTGACAAAATGAAAGCAGCAAACCTCAACATTTTTGAAGGCACCTTGTACCCGCTGCTTACGAGGTTAAAAAATGCAGAACTGCTAACATACAGATGGGTGGAAAGTAACAGTGGACCGCCACGAAAATATTTTCTGCTAACAGACAAGGGAGCTGAATTTTATAAAGAACTCGAAGCTACCTGGAATGAGCTTGCTAACGCAGTGGCGACATTAACCAAATAAAAAAACACAACCTCAACAACAACTTTAACAACAACAATTATTACATCATGAAACAGGTAATAAATATAAATTTTCAAGGCCGGGTAGTTCCGATAGAAGTATCTGCCTACGATATTTTAAAAGCTTATATAGATAGTTTATCCCGCCACTTCTCTCAGGAAGATGGTAAGGATGAAATTATAAACGATATAGAAAATCGCATTGGAGAATTATTTCAGGAAAGAATAAAAGCAGGTGCTACATGCATTACAGATGAAGATGTAAACGCAATCATTAAAAGCATTGGCAGACCTGAAGATTTTGATGATGCAGATGCATCTTCTGCAACAGGTAATGCAGATGCCGGTGAACAAAAATCGCAACAGGAATCTACTTATAACGCTTCTGGAAAAAGAAGGTTGTTTAGAGACGAAAACCACAAATTGGTAGGCGGTGTTTGTAGCGGTATTGCAAACTATTTTGATGTAGATATTGTGATAGTAAGAATAGTGTTTCTGGTATTGCTTTTCTCTTTCGGTATAGGTTTTATACCATACATTATTTTGTGGATAGCAGTGCCAAGCAGCGCTACCACAATAATTGGGAGTAGAAGAAAAAAATTATATAGAGACAATGATGAAAAATACATTGCCGGTGTATGTAGCGGTATTGGAAATTATTTAGGGATAAACGCTTGGATACCAAGAGTACTTTTCTTGTTACCATTATTGTCCTTTGCAAGCAGGCACAGATTTAACAACTTTGGTGATTTCGGGGATTTTAGTTTTTATAGTTTTAGTCCCAGCTCTCTTATAATTTATATCATTCTATGGTTGGTATTGCCAGAGGCTAAAACTACTGCAGAGAAACTGGAAATGAAAGGTGAAAAAGTAGACATGAACACTATTAAAGCATCAGTTGTAGAAGAGATGAAAGGCGTGCAGGATAGAGTTCAAAAATTTGGAAAAGAAGCAGTAAATATGGCTAATGAAAAAGGAAAAGTTTTTGGTGCAGAAGCAAGTACACTGGCAAGAAAAGGCAGTCGTTCATTTGGAGATTTTATCGCATTGGTTGTAAAAGGGTTTGTGTATTTTATTCTTGGTATTGTAGGTATCTCTTTGGTTGTGGCCCTATTCACCCTAGGAATTGCGGCAATGGGCGTTTTCCCTATGAAAGATTTTTTACTCACAGAAGGATGGCAAAATGTTTTTGCATGGGGTACGCTGTTATTTTTTATCATAGCACCTATGATTGCGGTTATAACATGGATTATAAGAAAGCTTGCCAAAATGAAAACAGGAAGCAAAATGCTCAGGTTAGGTTTTAGCGCAATGTGGGTTATTGGTTGGGTAAGCGTTGTATTGTTGATCGCTTCCTTAGCAAAAGATTTCAGGCATTCATCTAACATTAATGAAAGAGAAGTTTTCTTACCTAATCCGCAAACGAAGTCGCTTGAAGTTACCACACTTGCCCCGGGCACAAGATTTACAAGAAACAGCTGGTTTAGTATGGAGCCATTTGAAGGTACTGATGAAGACAGTGCAGTTATAAGGAATATTACCCTGCATATTGTAAAAGCATCAAATGATAGTTTTAGAGTTACAATGATTAAAACGGCTTGTGGCAATTCAAGAAGAAACGCAGATACACTTGCATCGCTTATAAATTTTAATGCAGAGCAAAAAGATTCCTTACTTGTAATAGATCAAGGCATCACCATTAATAAAACAAATAAATTCAGAAATCAGCATGTGGTCATTACGGTATTCGTTCCTGTAGGTAAACAAATAAAAATAAACGATCGAGTAAATGCATCATCAAGAATAAGTTTTAATGGCCCATTCACAAACAATGCTGACAGAGACTTTGAAAATATTCAGTTTGAGAATTTGGAGGAAGGATGGAATGAAGGCGAATGGTACACTATGACAAAAGATGGTCTTTATACAAACGACGGAAAACCTGCTGATAGTTACAGAAGAAAAAATATAGATATAAATGGAAATGAAATAAATAGAAATGACCGCAAGGGAAGGGTAAAAATAACCAAGGATGGTGTTACCGTTTATGAAGGTGATGATGAAAATTATAGATATGATGACAAGCCGATGGATAAATTTGATTCAATAAAAATGAACATAAGAAGGGAAGAAAAGCGTTATAAAGATTCGCTGCAAAAAGAAAAAGAAAAAATAGAAAAGCAACTCGATAAATACGAAAACAAGAACGAAGGCAATACTTTTTTATTCAAAACAATTCCGTTTAAAAATGCCATGATACTACTCAATTAATAACCAAGTTATGAAACGTCCTAGAATAGGTTGACAAGTTTAGAGATTATCCCGGCTGCATTTGTAGCCGGGATTTTTGTAAATGTACATTATCCGGCGTATTCATTTTAAGAGCCAGATGTGGTCTTCTTGTGTTATAAAGTTTTACAGC
>JANXTN010000111.1 GCA_025352435.1 Ferruginibacter sp.
AAAACTTGTTGAACGATTTTATTTCAGTAGAAGAACTGCGTGCCTGCACTACCTGCAACGCTTGTGTAGAAGTCTGTCCTGTAAGTATTAATCCGTTGGAAATAATATTAGACTTAAGAAGAAGCCTTATTATGGAAGACAGCAATGCGCCGCAGGAATGGAATGGTATGTTTACCAATATTGAAACAAATTATGCGCCCTGGAAACTGAGTCCAGACGAAAGAGATAAATGGGCTGTAGAAATGGAAAATTAAAAAGAGTTTTATAAGTGCTGTTTCTCGTGTATAAGTTGAGCATCTTTTTTTATTACCTCACCCATTGTTTGACCAATAGGTTTATTCCGTAAATTTTTTATTAGCTGTATAACCGCAGTAAGAGCGAAAATACTGCCGACAACCCAATTCAAATATTGCTGGCTGTTTGATATTTTTTCTACAAGAAATTTCCCTCCAAATATAAAAACACAGTTTCCTGCAAGAGCTCCTAAACCAATACCAACGATATAAAAATTATAAAAACTGTTGACGGGTTCCAATATCTTTTTTGTGAAAAGAACTGTACTCCATCCAAACCAAAAAATAATTACAATAGGATTTATAGCACACCCAAAAGCACCCAATAAAAACCTGCTGATGGTTATATTTTCATAAGGACTAGCATTTAAATTGTGTGGACTTTTGCCCGTTTTAATAGCAGCATAAAAACTACCAAAGGCAAGTAACACGATAATACCAAAAGTTACCCATTGCATAATCTTAAGTAGCCTTTGTTGTTTCTGTAACCAGTTTATTCCAATTAAAGATATTCTTACGTATAACATCTCTACCAGCAAAGAACCAAAGGAAAAATACATGGCATTTCTTACACCTTCGTAAATACCGATTTGCATAGCTGCAACATTCAATGTACCAAGCGGCAAAGAGCCAAGAAAGCTAATGACCAAACCCCACAAAAAAATTTTTATCAGCTTAAGCAAAATTATTTTTTAATATGATGATAAAATTTTGTGCCAGAAGAATAATATTACAATTACTGTGCTTTTGCAAAAGCCTGTAAAGAAACTTTTAATTTATTAGAAAGACTAAAACTTTCTTTTCCAACGCCAAAGTCAAGTCGGTTAATTTCAAAAGAACCGATAAAAACTGCACCGTCTTTTTTGCCTTCTGCAATAAAAGGAAAAGTAACCTGTTTGGTAATATTTTTTATGGTGAGGTTACCGGTAAATATGAAATGCTTAAGATCAGTACCAGGTTCAATTTTTGTGCTCTGCAAGCGAATAATTGGATAGGTAGCTACATCAAAATATTCTTTCTTTTTTAAATGCTCATCTCGTTTTCCAATGTCAGTGTCTAGCGTTTTTACTGCAACAGTAACATCAAAAAAACATTTAGCAGTGTTCCTTGCATCAAATATAATTTTCCCCTGAAATCCCAAAATATCACCACCTGTATTGATACCTAAATTTTTAATTACAAAATGAAACTTACTTCCATCATCATTTGGAAGATAATTTTGGGCATATACAGTTATAGTAGAAAACAACAAAAATGAAACAACCAATTTTTTCATGAATATATTTTAACAATTATAAATAATCCCTGTTTTGTTTATTTTATGCCCCATAAAATAATTAGCAAATTTAGCTTACTTTACAACACATGAGCTTCATTATACAGAGTTCAACAATTCAATTATTAAGATTGAAATTTTCTTTTTTTTTGATGCCGATTTATTGGTTTGCCTTAAGCCAAATAAATAGAATTGATCCAAGTAAAGCTATCCTTGTTTTTATTATACTGCATTTTTTAATTTATCCTGCAAGCAATGGCTACAACAGTTACATGGATAAAGATACAGCGAGCATTGGCGGTGTTGAACATCCATTACCTGCAAGCAGGCAGCTTTATTATGCAACAATTATTCTAGATATTGCGGGATTAATAGCAGGTTTATTTGTAAGTGTCTACTTTACAATATTGCTTTTATGCTATATTCTTGCATCTAAAAGCTATAGTTACAGAGGAATTCGTCTAAAAAAATTTCCGTTAATAAGTTATTTTATCGCAATCGTGTTTCAGGGAGCTGTCGTATATGCAATGGTGTATAATTCCTGCGGTATTTCTGTAACCAATTATTTGCCTCCACTTCCGGCAATTGCCAGCTCATTGTTTGTGGGAAGCTTCTATCCGCTCACACAAATTTATCAGCATAAACAGGATAAGGCTTCAAATATTAAAACAATAAGTATAATGCTGGGCTACAGCAGCACCTTTTTATTTGCTTTCATTACTGGCTTTTTGGGTTTACTAGTTACGGCATTTTACTTTGGTGCTAAGCAGGAGTTGGACCGATTTTTAGTAATATTAATTTGTATGTTACCTTCTATTATTTTTCTGATAGTCTGGTACATGATAGTTTGTAAAAATAAAGATGCGGCCAGCTTTAATAATTCAATGAAGATGAACTGGATTGCCGCTGTAGGAAGCAATCTTGCGTTCATTATAATATTAATAATAAAAAATAAGTTTTGAGTAAAATAGTTTCAATAGCATCAGGGGTTCCTGAACACAAACATCTACAAACAGATCTTTTTTCTTATGCAGATGAAGTTTATAACAACAGCAAAGATGATACCCGCAAACTTGGATTTTTATACAGGCAAAGTGGCATAGAATATCGTCATTCTGTTTTGGCAGATTTTACGGAACCTGAAGCAACAAGGAGTTTTTTTAGTGCTGATCAAGAAGAAAAGACTGTTCCATCGATTGCAGATAGAATGGTCATTTACGATAAATATGCAGCTGATCTTTCCATAAAAACAATTCGGAAATGTGTTTTCGGTAAAATAAATACTGATCAGATAACTCATCTCATAACTGTGAGTTGCACAGGTATGAGTGCTCCGGGGCTTGACCTACAGGTGATGGAGCTAATGCAATTGCCTCATACGATTGTGAGAACTTCTGTAAATTTTATGGGTTGTTATGCCGCCGTACATGCAATGAAAATTGCTGATGCTTTTTGCAACAGTTCAGAAAATGCCAACGTGATAGTCGTCTGTACAGAATTTTGCACTTTGCATTTTCAAAAAGAAATAACCGTAGATAACATGACTTCCTCCCTCCTTTTTGCAGATGGTTGTGCAGCCATTCTTATGCAGGGAAACCAAGCAGGTAAAGGATTGCGCTTAGAAAACTTCTACTCTGATGTGATTTTTAAAGGCAAGAAAGATATGTCATGGCAGCTTTCATCAAATGGATTTCTAATGACTTTAAGCGGTTATATTCCTGAATTAATAAAAGCAGATTTTGAACAATTAGTCGCCACTGCACTGCAGAAAACAAGCAGGAGCCAAAAAGATATTACTGACTGGTGCATTCACCCCGGTGGGAAAAAAATACTGCAATCCATTGCACAAAGCCTACAACTGGAAAAAGATAGCTTTGCTCCATCATATGAAGTGCTTAATGACTATGGTAATATGAGTTCTCCTACCATTCTGTTTGTACTGCAAAAAATAATGGAGAACATTCAAACAAGGAAAAACAAAGACGCTGTTATTTTTGGTGCTGCATTTGGCCCCGGTTTAACCATGGAAACCTTTACAGCAACTTATGATTAATCTTACTGAGCGAAGTAATAAAACTGAAATACTTGATGAAGATGCTTTGCCTTTTGAAGATGTAAAAATCTGCATGAAGGAACTAAACAGCATTAATACTTTATTGGGTGGACATAAAATTACCTTAGATGGAGTAGGTAATTTTTACGATGACGATCAATCCAAATTTACAGTCTGCGAAATAGGGTGTGGCGGTGGTGATAATTTAAAAGCCATTTCAAAAAAATTTGTACAAACAACTTTTATCGGTATAGATTTAAAAGATTCTTGTATTGACTTTGCAAAACATCAATACAAAGAATTAAATGCCGAATGGATTGCAAGCGATTACGGCAAAGTAACCTTTACTAGAAAACCTGAGATAATTTTCTCTTCCCTCTTTTGTCATCATTTTAATAGTGAGCAATTGGTGAGTATGTTGAGCTGGATGAAAGAAAACAGCCAAAAAGGATTTTTTATAAATGACCTGCAACGTAATCCCCTGGCCTATTACCTCATAAAAGGACTTACATCATTATTTTCAAAATCGTACATGGTAAAAAACGATGGCCCGATATCGGTAGCAAGAGGTTTTAAGAAAAAAGATTGGGAAATATTGTTTTCGAATGCGGGTATAAACAATTACACTATTAAATGGAAATGGGCATTTCGTTATCTTGTTGTTTGTAAAAATGATTGAAAATAATGCATACGATGTTGCCTTGATTGGTGGCGGTTTGGCCGGTTTAAATCTATCTATTCAACTTGCTCGCAAAGGTCATTCAGTGGTTTTATTTGAAAAAGAAACCTATCCTTTTCACAAAGTTTGCGGGGAATATATTAGCATGGAAAGCTGGAACTTTCTTACAGAAGAAATTGGGGTCGAATTAAAAAATCACGAGGTTCCTTTTATAACTAAATTATGGGTTACCTCTCCTAAAGGTGAATCTTTAAAATCTAAGTTGAACCTTGGTGGTTTTGGGGTGAGCAGATACAAACTTGATTTTTTATTAAAAGAAATTGCTTTAACTGCAGGCGTAAGCGTTATTGAAAAGTGTAAAGCTGAAGAAGTAATCTTTAACAAAAATATCTTTACCATAAAAACAAATTCCGGGATTTTTACCACGAAAGTATGTTGCGGCACCTGGGGTAAACGCAGCAATTTTGATATTAAATGGAAACGTGCTTTTACAGGCAAAACTTCTTCCCGGCTAAATAATTATGTCGGCATAAAATACCATGTAAAAATGGATTTTGAGCCGGACGTTATTGCCCTCCATAACTTTAAAGATGGTTATTGCGGCATGAGTAAAATTGAAGACGATAAATTTTGCGTTTGCTATTTAACCAAAGCATCCAACATTAAAGAAGCCGGCTCCATAAAAAAAGCAGAGGAACAAATTCTTTACCAAAATCCGCATCTAAAAAAAGTATTTGAAAAGATGGAGCATTGTTATGATGCACCGCTTTCTATTTCACAAATATCATTCAGTAAAAAAAATGCTGTTGAAAATAATGTATTGATGATTGGTGATGCCGCAGGAATGATAACTCCATTGTGTGGCAATGGAATGAGTATGGCCATGCATGGCTCAAAACTAGCTGCCACAAGCATTTCCGCCTTTCTCAATAACAACATGAGCAGAAAAGAAATGGAGCTGAACTACACTCGAGACTGGAAAAATAATTTTGAAACAAGAGTAAAAACAGGCAAGTTTGTTCAGTATTTTTTTGGAAGAATGGCCGCAACAAATTTTCTCGTTAAGTCTATGAATTATAGTAAAATGCTAACCAATAAGCTGATAAAACTTACCCACGGAAAATCTTTCTGATCAGCCTATTTTATCATCAACAATTTTCATTAATCTGTATAGTTTTTTTGTATCCCGTAGAAATTTTACGCCCCTCCAAAATGGCCAGGGTTTTATAACATTTTGTGCATTGTATTTGCTGATGCTGTATAATGCTTTCCAGTGTTTTAAAATTTCTTTGTAAGCACCGCCAAGTGTATAGCCTGTATCATAAAAATGGTTTGGTTCAGCACCACAACCGTTGTATTCCAATATGGTAAAATTTTTTCCTTGTTGCAATTCCTCAATACTATTGCACATAATATCATAACGCCCATAAAAGAAGTCATTTATTCTGATACTTAGTTTATCAAAAACATCAATCAAATCATCATTTATAAATTCTTTTAAATCTATAAAATGTGCTCCTTTATTATGATTGGCAGCATAACTCAAAATGTATTTATCATTCTTAGGAATCACTGTGTTCCACTTTTCAGTATGCCGGCTTCGCAAATCGTTGTACCGTTTTTTAGCTTTAGAACTCGATAATATAAGTTGCTCCAGTGTTTGAATGCCATCACCCAAAACCTGCAAGGGAATTTTATGTAAAAATCCAGTAACAATTCCTTTTTGTTCGTTTGGATGTCTTATGTGAAACACACTTACTTCAATAGGATAATGCACCATTTTTTGGACAATATACTCAACTGGCACAAGAGAATGATAGTGTTTTAATGATGCTTCATTTTCAATTTTTCTGAACAAAATCCCCTGCCCTCCTACTTCTGGCTTTACTATAAATGGATATTCAATTCCGGAGATCTTTAATTGTTGTAATACCTCCCGGAAATGTTGTGTAGGTAATATATTAAAGGTAGTTGGATATAAATGTAATGGCAACAGATCATACATTTCTCTTTTTGGCTCACCTTCCATTCCTCCAAATGTTAGGTTGGGATTACTCGGCGTGAAAAACCAAACAGCACGTGACCGCAACATGCACCAACCCCAGAAAGGAGCCATAGGTGCGTATATCAGCGCAAACGGCCATGCTTCCCAGTTAAGAAATTTATTGGTTATTTTTTTCAAGAGTAAAATTAATCTGTAAAAATAATTCCATTACAGCAAACACCAATCACAATTTGTTACTTACTTTGTTTATAATCTACACATTACAATTATGCATGTACCAATAATGGCGGAATTGATGGCCGCCGGCGAAACTCCTGAGGTTTTATTTTGGGTAGGTTGTGCCGGAAGTTTTGACCAGCGAGCACAAAAAATCACAAAAGCATTTGCCACAATTTTAGAAAAAACAAACACAAAATATGCTATACTTGGCAAAGAAGAAATGTGCACAGGTGACCCAGCCCGCAGAGCAGGAAATGAATTTATGTTTCAAATGATGGCGTACCAAAATATACAGGTACTGGATGGTTACGGCATTAAAAAAATTGTAACTGCTTGTCCGCATTGCTTTAATATTTTTAAAAATGAATACCCGGCGCTTGGTGGGAATTATGAGGTAATACATCATGCAACATTTTTGCAGCAATTAATTGATAATGGAAAAATTACCATGAATCAAGATGGCGCATTTAAAGGCAAAAAAATTACTTATCACGACAGTTGTTACCTCGGCAGAGCCAACGGAATTTATGATGCCCCAAGAAAGGTTTTAGAAGCATTAGATGTTGAATTGATAGAGATGAAACGTTGCAAGAGCAATGGTTTATGCTGCGGTGCTGGTGGTGCGCAAATGTTTAAAGAAGAAGAAAAAGGCGATATCAGAGTAAACATTGAGCGTTCTAATGAGGCATTGGCAACAGGTGCAAATATTATTGCTGCTGCCTGCCCTTTTTGTAATACAATGATGACGGACGGCGTAAAAAATAAAGAGATGGAGGCTGAAGTAGCAGTAATGGATATTGCGGAGTTGGTAGCTGCCTCTTTAGCAACCACTAATTAAAGCGTACACACAAAATACCTTCGGTCTTTTGTGTGTACGTCATGCAATAGACCTTGATTGAGCGGTGGTGGCGTCGCAGGTTTCATCTTCATCTTTCTATTTAGCTTTTATTGTGCAGTAGATAAAAATTCTTACTAATGAACTTTGATATAACAGAACATTTACCTGAAGATTTTGCTCCAAATTCCAGAGTATGGATTTACCAGAGCGATCGCATTTTTTTTATGCAGGAAGCGCTGGAAATGGAACCGATGCTGCAGGAGTTTGTAACTAACTGGAAAAGTCATGGTACTCCTGTAAAAGGGTACGCTAATTTATTTTTTGGAAGGTTTATAATTTTAATGGCAGATGAAAATGCATCAGGTGTTAGCGGCTGCAGCACAGACAGCTCTATAAGATTCATTAAAGAAATTGAAAAAAAATACAATATCACTTTGTTTGACAGACAGATGCTCACTTTTTACATTAAAGACAAAGTAGAGTTGTTACCGCTCTCTCAATTAAAATATGCGATCGATAATCAGTTCATCACCAGCGATACTTTGTATTTCGATAATACTGTTCTAACAAAAGAAGCATTAGAAAACAATTGGATTACCCCGGCAAAAAATACCTGGCTAGCACCTAAATTTTCTGCTTCACAATAAATTTCTAGATACTTTGAGAAGTAATAAGCAAAAACTAATTACTGCCAACCTGTCATTTTCATGGCTGCAAAGATTATCTTTACAGTCATAATTTTTTTATACGCATGCAGGAATTACTTTCTACAAAATTACACGACGAAACGCGGCAGGGTGAAACATTCAGCATGGATACAATCGATTTAAATCTCCCTTTAAAAAATTTTTACATAGAAAGCTATGGCTGCGCAATGAATTTTGCTGACAGCGAGGTAGTTGCATCCATTCTTCATAAAGAGGGTTTTGGTTCGGTAAAAGAGCCTGCACTAGCAGATTTAATTTTAATAAATACCTGTTCCATAAGAGAGAAGGCTGAAGATACTGTACGCAAGCGTTTAACAGAATTCAGAAAGTTTAAAAAGACGAATCCAGGTTTGATAGTAGGCGTACTTGGTTGCATGGCTGAGCGTTTAAAAGGAACATTTATAGAGCAGGAAAAACTCGTGGACATAGTGGTAGGACCTGATGCTTATAGAAGTCTTCCTGGTTTAATTGAAGAAGCTTACACCGGACAAAAAGGTGTAAATGTTTTACTGAGCCGAGAAGAGACCTATGCAGATATATCGCCTATACGCCTCAATAGCAATGGCGTAACCGCTTTTGTAAGCATTATGCGTGGTTGCAATAATATGTGCTCGTTTTGTGTAGTGCCATTTACCCGTGGCCGGGAAAGAAGTAGAGATGCATTAAGTATCGTGCAGGAATGTGAAGCCTTATTTAATGAAGGTTACAGAGAAGTTACTTTGCTTGGGCAAAATGTGGACAGCTATAATTTTATAGTCACAAGATATAAGACAAAAGACATCGTACAAAAGACTGTCACGTTCGCCAACCTGCTCGAAATGGTTGCCTTGATATCTCCGGAGTTAAGAGTTCGATTCTCCACCTCTCACCCTAAAGATATTACAGATGAGGTTTTGTTTACTATTCAGAAATACGAAAACATTTGTAATTATATTCATCTACCAGTACAGAGTGGCAGCAGCAGAATATTACAGTTAATGAACAGAACATACAGCAGAGAATGGTATTTAGCTAAGGTGGACCGCATTAGAGAATTGATTCCTGACTGTGGAATTTCTACTGATATGATTACAGGTTTTTGTACAGAAACTGAGGAAGATCACCAAGCTTCATTGTCATTATTCGATTACTGTAAATATGATCTTGCTTACTTATACTATTATTCTGAAAGGCCCGGAACACTTGCTGAACGAAGGTTTGAAGATGATGTTCCATTAGATATAAAGAAGAGACGATTGCAGGAGCTGGTTGATCTGTATAGAGAACATTCTTTGAGAACCATGCAAAAAGAAGTGGGCAAAACTTTTAAGATATTGGTTGAAGGCTTTTCCAAAAAAAGCGAAGAGCAGTTACAAGGAAGAACAGACCAAAACAAAGTGGTGATTATAGCAAAAGATAATTTTAAAAAAGGCGATTATGTGTATGTGAAAATTACACATTGTACTGCAGGGACTTTGTTTGGGGAAGTAATAAATTAAAATAAATTTTTAAGCTTTATGGATTTACAAGCAATAAAAAACAGGTTCGCAATTATAGGAAATTCTCCTTCTTTAAACTATGCGCTCAATGTTGCATCGCAGGTTTCTAATACAGATTTAAGTGTATTAATAAATGGAGAAAGTGGCGTAGGTAAAGAGGTTTTCGCACATATTATTCATGCGCTTTCTGCCAGAAAACACAATCCGTTTATTGCCGTGAACTGTGGCGCCATTCCCGAAGGAACAATAGATTCAGAATTATTTGGCCATGAGAAAGGATCTTTTACCGGCGCAACCGACGGACGCAAAGGATATTTTGAAACGGTAAATGGTGGCACTATTTTTTTAGATGAAATTGGCGAAATGCCCCTGGGAACACAGGCAAGATTATTAAGAGTTTTAGAGGCAGGAGAATACATTAGAGTAGGTAGCAGCAAGGTGCAAAAAACAGATGTAAGGGTTATAGCTGCAACCAATAAAGAATTGCTGGAATATACTAGCAAAGGACGCTTTAGAGAAGATCTATATTATCGTTTAAATACGGTGCCAATAAGAGTTCCCGCATTACGTGACCGTAAAGAAGACATCATTTTATTGTTTAGAAAATTTACTGCTGACTTTGCAGATAAATACAAAACGGGCTCTGTACAATTGGATGAAGAAGCAAGAAATATTTTATCGCAATACAGTTTTCCGGGCAATGTGAGAGAGTTGAAAAACCTTGCTGAACAGATATCAGTTTTAAGCAAAGACAAAAATGTAAATGGTGAGCAACTCCGCTCTTTTTTACCCCACAATAACAATACAAGGCTTCCTGTGCTGGCCGCTAATCCACATAACGAAAGCCATTCAGAATTTGCAAATGAAAGAGAGATTTTATACAAACTCTTTTTTGATATGAAGAAGGATGTTAATGAATTAAAAAAAATGTTTTTTGATATTTTACAAAATCCATCTCAAATGCCTACAGCTGCAGCTTTTGCTGCCGATGCCGGTTTCCGGGAATTAAATCCATTGGCATCTAACCACAACAATGGCTATGCGCCTCAATCTTCTCAACCGGTTATTATTCATCAGGATGGAAAAAATATTCACCAACATGAAGATGTAGAAGAATCGTTAAGCATCATAGATAAAGAAAAAGAATTAATAATAAAAGCGTTAAAAAAGCACAGAGGTAAAAGACGTGATGCTTCTTTAGACTTGGGGATCAGTGAAAGAACACTTTACAGAAAATTGAAGGAATACGACATTGAGGATCTGTGATTAATTTTTTTCAAGTTTTAACATCCAATAAAATTTATATTAAAGTTAGTTGCTGATTTTTGAGCTAAATACAAAAATTAAATTTTGAAAAAATTCTTACATTTCACTCTTTTTCTTTGCCTCACATCTTTTTTTTATGGATGTTCTTTTAAATATTCATTTAAAGACGCCTCTCCTATTCCTTTAGAAATTAAAACTTTTAGAGTAAACTTTTTTGAAAACCGAGCTCAATATATAAATACTCAATTAAGTCAACAGCTTACTGAAAACTTAAAAAGTAAAATCATCGGCAATACCCGTTTAAAACAAACCAATGAAGATGATGCCCATTATGATATAAGTGGTTACGTATCTCAATATTATACATCAACTGTAAATATTTCAAACAATAATTCTACTACGAATAGACTTACAGTTGGCTTTCACCTGGTGTTTAAAAATACGCTTGATGCATCTAAAAACTTTGAGGCAGATATTAGCCGCAATGAAGATTTTGCTGCAAACAAGTCTTTGTCTGAAGCTGAAAGCACACTTACACCAACTGTTGTAAAAAATGTGGTCGATGAAATTTTTAATAAAATATTTTCTAACTGGTAATTTTTAAATTTTAGTTTTCCCAATGGCTAACCCACAACTTGTTAAAAAAATATTTGAAAATTTGGCTTTTGATAAAGATATTTCTGCCCAAATAGAGCCCATTACCAATCAACATCCATATTTTGGCTTAGCCCAGTTTTATGCTTTACAAAACACATTGAAGAATACTCCTTCTTATAATAAATTAGCAGCAAGAACCGCTTTATTTTACAGCAATAAATTTTACTTGCAGTCTCAGCTAAACACTCTTAAAACTGCAACTGTTTTTACTGGTACGAATGAGTTGGCAGAACCCGATGATGTTGAAACAACAACATCTGCAGCACCTACAGAAAAGGAAGAAATTTTATTTGAGCCGCTTCATGCATCTGATTATTTCGCATCCCAAGGTATTAAATTAAGTGAGGATGCTTTAGGTGCCGATAAACTTGGTAAACAGCTTAAAAGTTTTACTGCATGGTTAAAAACTATGAAAAAAGTTCATCCCGATAAATTACCTATTGTAAATCAAACAACCGAAACAGCTGTACAGACCCAGGCTGAACAAAGTAATATTGAAGAAGAAATTGTAACAGAGCCGATGGCAGACGCTTATGTTTTGCAAGATAAACACGCAAAAGCTATTGATATTTATCATAAATTAAGTTTGTTGAATCCTACAAAAAACGCTTACTTTGCAGCCAAAATTGACTCTTTAAAAAATTAATATGTTAGTAGTTTTCGGAATTCTAATAATCATTGCATCCGTTATTTTAGGTTTTATTGTACTCATTCAAAACCCAAAAGGTGGTGGTATTTCAGGATCATTGGGTGGTTTTAGCAACCAGTTAATGGGTGTTAAGCAATCCACAGACGTTATGGAAAAGGGTACATGGATATTTGCTGCAGTGGTTGGAATTCTATGCTTGTTATCTCCTGCCTTCATACCAAAAGATGGCAGCGGTTCGTCAAAAAACGATGAGTTATTGAAAGGAGCTACAACTGCTCCCGTACAAAAAGCACAACCAACACCTACCACAACAGCACCTATGCCCATGCCTTTGCCTAATGCAGCTACGCCGGCTCCTAAACCTTAATGTAAAAATTTATATAAATGGGCCCTGCTTTTTAAAGGCAGGGTTTTTTATTTTTATATTGCACCACACTTTAAACTTCCTATGAAAAAACTTTTTGGCTTCGTTCTATTTTTTTCGTTACTCTTTGTTGCGTTTTGTGCGTGGCAAGTTTTTGGTCCTACAGTTTCTGTGCCTGTAGATAAGTTTTTTTATATTAAAACAGGGTCAGATTATGCTCAAGTAAAGAGATCCTTAAAATTGCAACATATAATAACCAGTGGTTTTTTCTTTGACAGGATAGCCGGTCAATTAAAATATCCGCAAAATATCAAAGCTGGCAAGTATGAAATTAAAGACAACAGCAGTTTGCTTTCATTGGTCAGAATGTTGAACAGCGGTTTTCAGTCGCCTGTAAAATTGGTTATTAATAAGCTCCGTACAAAAGAAGATTTCGCTTCAAAAATTGGTCGCAATTTCGAATGTGATTCTATAGAAGTCATTCATTTTCTCACAAACAATGATTCCTTGCAGAACTATAAACTTGATACTAATACAGTAATGACAGCAATAATCCCAAACACCTACTTACTCAAATGGAATACAACTTTTAAAAAATTATTTTCCAGATTAAATAGTGAGCAGGAAAAATTTTGGACAGACGAAAGATTGAAAAAAGCTGCTTCGAAAAACCTCACAATTCGGCAAGTTTATACTATGGCTAGCATTGTAGAGGAAGAAACCAATAAGGCAGAAGACAAGCCACTAATTGCCAGCGTTTACAGAAACAGAATAGCAAACGGTCAAAAACTCGAAGCAGATCCTACCGTAAAATATGCATTGAGAAATTTTGGATTAAAAAGAATTTTACATGGACACTTATTGTACGAGTCTCCATACAATACTTATCGCAACGCAGGCTTGCCTCCCGGCCCTATATGCACCCCATCAACAAATACCATCGATGCTGTTTTAAATTCTCCAAATACAGATTATATGTTCTTTGTTGCAAAGCCAAATTTTGATGGCTATTCAAATTTTGCTTCTACCTATTCACAACACTTAATTTTTGCAAAGGCATACCAAAAAGCATTAGATAGTTTAATATTGAGTAAACAAAAAATACTTCAATAAAAAATTGAAGATTACAAACCCTCATTTTTGACGAATACAAAACGTAAAATATTAAATTACACCCCTCTCCCATTTCTTTTACATAAGAGTAAAAACTGGTATTTGCCCGGATTACAGGGGTTACCGCTTTACAATGTTTTACAGTTTTTTAGGCGGCAAATAAGACAACAGGGTTTGGCTGAAAGAGCATCTGCCATTGCTTATAATTTTATTATGGCTTTACCGCCATCGTTACTTTTTTTATTTACACTTATACCCAATCTTCCTTTTATTTCTAAAAGAAGCATAAAGTATCAGATGCATAGTTTGATATTAGATATCATTCCTTCCAAAGTATACAACAAACAATTAATTGATTTTGCAGATACATTTATAGATGGAAATAAGATCGGGTTACTTTCTTTTGGATTGCTGCTCACGTTGTTTTTTTCTTCGAACGGGATGATGGGCATCATGCGCTCCTTTAATAAAAATTATATTGGGTTTGAAAAAAGAAAAATATTGCAAAGAAGAGGTGTGGCACTGCGTTTAACTATTGTAATTTTCGGATTATTATTTGGCTATTTTATATTGCTTATCATGCAAGGTGCTTTGTTGAAAATGGTAGTGCAGAATGATACGCTACGGACGATAATTACTTACTCAAGATGGGTTTTGATAATCTTACTGGTTTATTTAACCATTGGATTTATTTTCAGATATGCGCCTGCGGTACAGAAGAGGTGGAAATTTTCTTCTGCAGGTACCATATTAGCCACGATTTTAAGTTTACTCGCAACTCTTGCATTTTCATTGTTTGTAACAAACTTTGCAAGATACAATGCGCTGTATGGTTCCATTGGCACAATTATGATGCTTATGGCGTTGATCTATTTGAATTCACTTGCACTTTTAATCGGGTTTGAATTTAATGTAAGTATACATTCATTAAAAGCAAGAGAAGAATTTTTAAAACAGGAAAAAGAAAAAATCAAAAATATAATATGAACTATTTAATAACGGGAGCCGGAAGTGGTATCGGCAGAGCTATAACTGTGGTACTTGCATCACAAGGCCATTCGTGTTTCTTACTAGGACGAAATGAAAATAATCTGAAGGCAACACTGGCACTTTTACCAACTCATAATCACAGGATTATTTTGGCCGATATTAAAAATTCCACATCTATAGAAAACGTAATAAAGCAAAATGACGATTTAGCATTAGATGGAATTATTGCGAATGCAGGAATAGGCGGTGAGAATAATTTTGGGGCAAATGACAGATGGAACGAGATCATTGATACAAACTTAACAGGAACATATTTAACTGTACAACACTTTTTACCGGCATTAAAACGAAGTGGAAATAAATACAAGCAAATTGTCATTACATCATCGGTTTTGGCAAGATTAGGTGTTGCAAATTACTCTGCTTATTGTGCCTCTAAAGCGGGCTTGCTAGGACTTATGCGCAGTTGGGCAGTAGAATATGCACCGGACAATATTTTGGTAAATGCTATCTGCCCTGGTTGGGTGAATACAGATATGGCACAAAGCGGCTTGCAGGGAATTGCAGATGGTATCGGCATAACAAAAAGTGATTTTTTTGATATTGCCATGCAGAGCGTTCCACTAAAGAAGATGAGTGAGCCCGAGGAAGTCGCAGAGCTTGTAAATTATCTGGTAAATCAAACATCTATCACAGGGCAAACAATTGACATAAATGCCGGGTCAGTAATGAATAGTTAATGGGTAGCAATGAAATTATTCAATTATCAATTATTAAATTATCCATTATAAGTTTACCTTTGCGCCAATTATTTAAAACAGAATCAAAATCATTTTTATGGCATATGATGTAATTGTATTAGGAAGTGGTCCAGGTGGATATCCTGCAGCTATTCGTGCAAGCCAGCTTGGCAAAAAAGTAGCCATTGTAGAGCGTGAAAGCTTGGGTGGAATTTGTTTAAACTGGGGTTGTATTCCTACCAAAGCTTTACTGAAAAGTGCGCAGGTATTTGAATATGCTAAACATGCAGCAGATTATGGTATTAAGATTGAAAACCCAATGGCAGAGTTTGATGCAGTAATAAAAAGGAGCCGCGGTGTTGCAGATAAAATGAGCAAGGGAATTGCATTTTTAATGAAGAAGAACAAGATCGATGTGATAATGGGAACGGGTAAATTAGTTGCTGCCAATAAATTGGAAGTAACCGCTGCTGACGGGACCAAACAAACACATGAGGCAACCAATATCATTATTGCAACAGGTGCAAGAGCAAGAGAATTGCCTGCACTACCAATTGACGGAGAAAAAATTGTTGAATATAGAAAAGCAATGGTATTGCCTACCCAGCCAAAAAGTATAATCGTTTGCGGTAGTGGTGCTATTGGTTGTGAGTTTGCATATTTCTACAACAGCATGAATACAAAGGTTACTATTGTTGAATTTATGCCGAGAATTGTTCCTGTGGAAGATGAAGATATCAGCAAAGAATTGGAGAAGCAATTTAAAAAACAAGGAATCACTATCATGACCAACAGCGAAGTGCTGAAGGTAGATACAAGTGGCGAAGGCGTAAAAGCCACCGTAAAAACTGCAACAGGTGATGTTATTTTGGAAGCTGATGTTTTATTAAGTGCGGTTGGAATTATTGCCAATATTGAAAATCTTGGTTTAGAAGAATTGGGTGTAAAAACAGAGAAAGGAAAAATTACCGTGGATGCATTTGGACAGACAAATATTAAAGGGTTGTACGCAATAGGTGATTGCACACCTGGTCAGGCGTTAGCGCATGTTGCGGGCAAAGAAGGTATTAACGCATCAGAACATATTTGCGGACATAAAGTAACACCCATTGATTACAATAACATTCCGGGTTGTACTTATTGCACACCGGAAGTTTCATCTGTAGGTTATACAGAGCAAGCTGCAAAAGATGCAGGTTATGAAATTAAAGTAGGTAAGTTTCCTTTTGTAGCTAGTGGTAAAGCAACAGCAGGTGGTGCAACAGAAGGGTTTATTAAAGTTATTTTCGATGCTAAATATGGCGAGTTTTTAGGCTGCCATATGATTGGTGCCGGCGTTACTGAATTAATTGCTGAAGCAGTTGTAGCAAGAAAATTAGAAACTACTGCGCATGAGTTATTGAATGCAATACATCCTCATCCTACAATGAGCGAAGGCTTGAAAGAAGCTGTAGCAGTAGCTTATGGTGAAGCAACGGATGTATAAATAATAGGTTTGAGATAAGATTAAAGACAAGAGATAATTCAAAGAGCCTTCAATTACTGGAGGCTTTTACTTTATCTAATTTTATTTACAAAAGAAGGGAAGTTAATAAGTTTTTAAATTGAATGATAGCTGCTTAATTTACTTTTTAAAATTTTACAATGAAAATAGCAGTACTTGGTTCGGGTATGGTAGGACGAACAATTGCAACTGATTTATTGAAAAATTTTGAAGTGACGTCTTTTGACAGAGATGAAAAAAACCTAGAAATATTGAAAACCAAAACCAATGTATCGTGCATTGCAACTGACTTAAGCAAGCATGAAAGTTTTGGAGAATTACTAAAAGATTTTGACCTGATAGTGAATGCTGTACCAGGTTTTATGGGATATAAAACTTTGGAAGCAATCATAAATTGCGGAAAGAATGTTGCGGATATTTCATTTTTTCCTGAAGATGCACTGGCATTGCACGAGCTTGCTGTAGAAAAAAATGTAACAGCCATTGTAGATTGTGGCGTTGCGCCTGGGATGAGCAATTTAATTTTGGGTTACCATAATTCATTGATGAAAATTGACAGTTTTGAATGTATGGTGGGTGGACTTCCTAAAAAAAGAGTGAAGCCTTTTGAATACAAAGCACCGTTTTCGCCGATAGATGTGATTGAAGAGTACACAAGGCCTGCACGGTATGTGGAGAATGGATTTGTGGTTACAAAGCCTGCATTGAGTGATGCTGAATTGATAAACTTTGAACATGCGGGCACCTTGGAATCTTTTAATACAGATGGCTTGCGCACCATTCTTTTTACAATGAAACACATACCTGATATGAAGGAAAAAACGCTTCGGTATCCCGGACATATTTCGTTGATACAGGCATTGATGCAAGCAGGCTTTTTTAATGAAGAAGAAATAAACGTAAAGGGAAAAAATGTTCGTCCGATTGATGTAACATCTGCACTTTTATTTGACCAATGGAAGGCTGAACCGGGTGATGTAGAATTTACAATTATGAAAATAATTTTAAAAGGAACAAAAAATGGGGAGCAAAAAACTATCGAATATTTATTATACGATGAATATGATGCTGCCACACAAACGCCATCTATGAGCCGCACGACGGGTTACGCCTGCAATGCTTTTGCTAATTTAATCATCAATAAAAAGTTTGAAAAGAAAGGGGTTTTTCCACCGGAGTTAGTGGGTGATAACAAAGCCTGTTTTGAATTTGTGATGAATTATTTACAGGAAAGAGGAGTTGAATACAAACGCAGTTAGCTTAGAAGATTTACATTTTTATTAAACACACGTAACATGACCGTTGCTTATTTTTGCACAGCTAATAATAAACAAAATGAAAAAAATACTACCGTTTTTATTTCTTGCTGTAGCATCAACTGCTTGTAATGATGAAAAAGAAACAGAAGATTCGACTATTGTACCAACTAAAACCAACAACGTAAGAAATATTACTTACAATATTATTGCACAGTATCCTCACGATACAGCAAGCTACACCGAAGGCTTAGAGATTTACAATGGCAAATTATACGAAAGTGGTGGTGACTTTAAAAATTCATTTTTACAAGTGGGTGATTTAAAAACTGGGAAGATTGATAAAACCTATAAGATGGGCACCGACAAGATTTTCGGAGAAGGCATCACTATTTTAAAAGGAAAAATTTATCAGCTTACATGGCAAACACATGATGTATATGTTTATGATGTGAAAGATGTTTCAAAGGTTGTTCAAAAATTTACCTGGCCTTATGAAGGTTGGGGAATGACAAATAATGGCACTGATATCATTTTAACTACCGGGGGAACAGATTTATATTTTGTAGATCCAACAACTTTTAAAGTTAAAAATACGATTCATATTCACGATGATAATGGGCCTGTAGATAGTGTGAATGAACTTGAATATGTAGACGGATTTGTATGGGGTAATGTTTACACAACAAAAGATATTTTAAAAATTAATCCACAAACCGGCGCAATTGTAGGCAAAATGAATTTTAATAGCTTACCTGGGACAGATAGCATACCTAAAAGAACCGAATATTTTAATGGCATTGCTTATGACAGTACGAGCAAATCATTTTTCATTACAGGTAAAAGATGGCC
>JANXTN010000173.1 GCA_025352435.1 Ferruginibacter sp.
TTTTACTATTTCAACACCATCCAACTCTACGCCTCTTTTTGTAAGTTCATCCATTTCTTCCTGCGGAAAATCGTAACCCACAATAGAGATCTGTTGGATAGGCTTAATGAAATTAGCAGCTGCATAAGCAACATAAGTTGCAGAACCACCAATGATTTTATCTACTTTACCAAAAGGTGTTTCAATTGCATCAAAGGCCATGGTACCTACTGTTATTAAAGACATGGTATTAAATTTGTAGTTTTGATTTATATAAAACGGGGCAAAAGTAAGGAAAACAATTCGCCAATGGCTAAATGTGTAAATATGCTAGTTGGTCTGCCAACAAAGCTTTCGCCGTAATTGCAACGCCAAAATTTTACCGACATCAGCTTTAAAAGAAACCCGTTTTAATTTAACGAATAACAAATAACTAAGTTTAATGCTTCTTCATATACATCCAGACAATCCTCAACCCCGTCTAATAAAGCAGTTAGCAGAATGCCTGAGAGATGGGGGAATTATTATTTACCCAACAGATACGATTTATGGAATTGGCTGTGATATTTTACAGCCAAAAGCAGTTGAAAAAATTTGTCGCATAAAGGGTGTTGACCCCGCAAAAGCGCAACTGTCCTTTATTTGCAAAGATCTAAGTCACCTGAGCGATTATACAAAAAGCATAGATACTCCTTTGTACAGAATGCTAAAAAACTATCTGCCCGGTCCTTATACTTTTATTTTACCGGCTAGTAAACGGGTGCCAAAAATTTTACAAAGTAAAAAATCAACCATTGGATTAAGGGTACCGGATAATAACATTTGCAGAAACCTGGGAGATGCATTGGGAAATCCAATTTTGAGTGCATCATTGCCTGGAGAAATGGTGGAGGAATATACAGACCCGGAAATCATATTTGAAAATTTTAAAGACAAGGTTGACTTTGTAATTGACGGTGGAATCGGGGGTATGGAGCCTTCAACAATTGTGGATTGTACAACAGATGAGTGGACGATTGTAAGACAGGGTTTAGGAGAATATGTCGGGTAAGATTTTTCTAAAGATTTAAATGACTAATTAACATTAGTTTTGTACGCAAATTATGGCCAAAATAAAGATAGATACAAACGAATCTATAAAAGACAGAATTCTGGTAAATGCAGCTGAACTTTTTAGAAAAAAAGGTTTTGCTGCAGCATCTGTTAGGGAACTAGCAGACACATTAGGTATAGAAGCGCCAAGCCTTTACAACCATATTGGATCTAAGGCTGAACTATTACAGGAAATCTGTTTTGCGGTCGCAAAAGATTATACACTTCACATGGACGATTTGCTTGCCTCTAAAAAAAATGCTACTGAAAGAATTGCAGAAATAATACGGTTTCACGTGCGCAAATTATCCACAGATTTTGATAAGGTTTTTGTCTCGGAACATGAATGGAAACGGTTACCTCAAAAATTTTTAGAAGAATTTCTCGCCGAAAGAAAGCGCTACGAAACCAATATGATAAACATTGTAAAAGATGGTATTTCCAAAAAACTTTTTAAAAATTTATTGCCAAGTATTGCAGTGTTATCAATACTATCAGCGGTTCGAGGGCTTGAACTTAGGCAGAGACACAAAAACGAATTCACTATAGAAGAATTGGAAGAAACCATGGTGCAACATTTATTACACGGAATAACAAAATAATGGCGACACATTTTCATAGTTTGAAAGTAAAAGATGTAAAAAAAGAAACGATCGATTGTGTATCAGTAAGTTTTGTTGTACCTGAAGATTTAAGTGAAATATTCTCTTTCAAAGAAGGACAGAACATTACAATAAAGAAAAGTATTAATGGTGAAGAAGTTCGTCGTTCTTACTCTGTATGCAATGCGCCGCATGAAAAAGAATTAAGAGTTGCTATTAAAAAAACAACTGGTGGTCTTTTTTCTTCTTTTGCAAATGATGAGTTAAAAGCCGGAGATGAGCTTGAAATTATGCCACCGATTGGCAGGTTTAATGCAAAAACCGAAACAGGGAATTATCTTGCAATTGCGGCGGGCAGCGGTATTACACCAATAATTTCTATTATAAAGCATACGCTTAAAACACAGTTGCAGAGTAGCTTTACGCTGATATATGGCAACCGAAGCCGGGGCGCTATCATTTTTTTTGAAGAGATAGAAGCGCTGAAAAATAAATTTATGGAGCGCTTTACCTGCGTAAATATTTTGAGCAGGGAAAGAACTGATGCTGATATAAATTATGGTCGAATTGGAACAGAAAAACTGCAAGGCCTGAAACATCTGCTTAATTTCAAAACTTTTAATGATGCATATATCTGTGGACCGGAAGAAATGATTTTTGCTTCCGCTGCATTTTTAGAGGAAAATGGATTGCAAAAGAAAAATATACATTTTGAATTGTTTACAACGCCGGGACAGAAAAAGTCTATCGTTGGCAATGAGCAGTTGGCAACTGGCGTTGATGCTGGTCCGAAAAGTAATATCACTATAAAGCTGGATGGACGTAGTTTTAATTTTGACTTGGCATACAAAGCGCAAAACATTTTAGATGCAGCATTGCAACAAGGTGCTGATCTTCCTTATGCATGCAAAGGTGGCGTATGTTGTACTTGCAGGGCAAAATTAATAGAAGGAAAAGTGCATATGGATGTTAACTATGCCTTGGAAGATGATGAGGTAGCGGAAGGGTTTATTCTCACCTGCCAGAGTCATCCATTGACAGAAAGGATTGTGGTGGATTTTGATGTGAAGTAAGGGCCTCACCCTCGTTCCCGCAAGAGGAGGAGATGAGAAGGGGACTCACCCTCGTTCCCTCTCCCGAGGGAGAGGGAGGACTCGAAGATTGATTGGGAGATCAAAGCGAAAGATTACTTATTAATGGATGTAGTCTTTAATTCAATAAAGCTGAAAAATGATTTTCTGCTGACTAGCGGGGGGTTGCAGCGGTAGCCCATAGTGAGAAAAGAACGAGGACTACAAGCGTTCACCCCGGGCAAATGCTGCTAAAAGTTATATAGACAAACGCCCCAAATTCTTCTACTCTCCTTAAAAAAATTACCTTTACCGCCAATTAAAGAAACGGTAAAATCGCTAACAGGCGTTAGCTATTTGATATATTTGTAGTATAATATAACGATATGCAACTTCACGATTTAGAAAAGGCTTTTCAAGATAAAATTGACAACGAAATAAAAATAGAGCCGAAAGACTGGATGCCGGATGCTTACAGAAAAACGAATGTGCGGCAGATTAGCCAGCATGCACACAGCGAAATTGTGGGTATGTTGCCTGAAGGAAACTGGATAAGTCGTGCACCCTCACTAAAAAGAAAAGCTATTTTAATTGCAAAAGTGCAGGACGAAGCGGGACATGGTTTGTACTTGTATTCGGCGGCTGAAACGCTTGGAATAAGCCGTGAGCAAATGATTGATGACCTTCACAGTGGCAAGGCAAAATACTCATCGATATTTAATTATCCAACACTTACCTGGGCAGATATGGGTGCTGTGGGTTGGTTGGTAGATGGTGCGGCAATACTTAACCAGGTTATGCTTTGCAGAACATCTTACGGTCCTTACGCACGTGCAAATGTGCGTATATGCAAGGAAGAAAGTTTTCACCAACGCCAAGGTTTTGAATCGCTGATGGTGTTGAGCAAAGGCACGCCTGAACAAAGGGCAATGTGCCAGGATGCGATCAACAGATGGTGGTGGCCATCGCTGATGATGTTTGGTCCAAAGGACAGTGAGAGCACGAACAATGACCAAAGCATGAAGTGGAAAATAAAAAGAAAATCCAACGACGAATTGCGCCAGCAATTTATAGATATGGCTGCGCAACAAGTAAAAGTTCTTGGGATGACTTTACCTGATGCTGATTTGAAATGGAATGAAGAAAGAGGTCATTATGATTTTGGTGAAATAAACTGGGAGGAGTTTTGGAATGTGGTGAAAGGAAATGGAAAATGCAACAAACAACGCCTTGATGCAAGGAAAAATGCGCATGCGGAAGGCACTTGGGTTAGAGAAGCAGCCATTGCTTATGCAAATAAGAAAGCTGCGAAACAATTAAAAAAAGTTGCTTAGAGTATTTTGAGGACGCTATTTGCGACCTCAAACTTTAAAAATATTTT
>JANXTN010000186.1 GCA_025352435.1 Ferruginibacter sp.
GTTTAAAAGGTTGTCTTTTAACAAGGGCAGCCTCTTTTTATTTTTAGAAAAACTGAGTTTCCCTTATAGTTTTTAAATGAATTTGTTTTTTCTTTTAGTTAATTCTGTTTAATTATTTTTAAGAGAAAGAGATATATTATAAACAGATTTTTTGTTTACCACTGCTTCTGCTTGGGGAAACTACAGACTTTTTTTATTACACTTTTAAAAAAAATATTTATTTGTTTTAAAAAAAGGTTTTATATTTATGTTACCAAAGGCAGAATAATAACTCTGCAACATCCTTTCGAATTTCCCTCAAATCCCGTTTTAGTTTAACCACTTCCATTCCTATCTCTTAAAAGTAGCATCATTGCGCATGCATATTTTTTAGTGTACCGTTAATTTATTTATTTCTTAATCACACACAAAAAAATTTGTATGAAAAAAATTTTATTTTCAATTGCAATGCTTGTTTTAACAACGGCAGCATTTTCTCAAAATTGTGTATTAGCCCTTCCAACTTCATCATTTTCAGGTCCTGGAGCAGATGGTAAATATACCTTAACTATAAATTATCTTGGAAGTGGGGCTAAATCTTTTAACAGAGTTATTAAATGTGGTACTCAAATTATATTGGACGATTGTCTTGCCACCTCTGGTGATGGAACAAGTGTTTTAAATGGTTTAAGTTGCCCCGCCGGTATAGGAAGTCTAATGGCAATTTTGACTCCACATACAGGTAGCATCTGTAATGGTTCAGCATGTGGCCCTATAGTAATTGTTACAGGGGCAGCTGGCGGTCCTCTACCGGTGAAACTAAGTAGCTTTTCCGCAATTCGCTCAAAACAAGTTGTTGCATTAAATTGGAATACAGAATTTGAAATTGATGCCAAAGAATTTGTTTTAGAAAGAGCAGAAGGTAATGAATTCCGTAGCGTAGGCACGATTAAATCTAGCGGTAATTCAAGCGCTAAAAAAAGTTATTCTTTTAATGATAAAAATGAAAATGCAGGCAATACTTACTACAGACTGAAAAATGTAGATTTGAATGGTAGATTTACTTATTCTGAAATAAGAACTGTAAAAGGTATTGGATCGGCACCTGATGTAACAGTATTTCCAAATCCTGCACGTTCAAATTCGCAAATTTCAGTTGTTGGTGCTGCTGCAAATAGTTCCATTCAATTGCTTGATTTTTCCGGAAAGGTTTTAAAAAGTATGAACAATAATTCTGTTAACTCAATGGATTTATCAGGTGTAAAAAATGGTACTTACCTAATCAGAATAGTTGATAAAACCACAAATGAAGTCGTAAATAAAAAACTTACTATTAGTAATTAATGGATTTTTTTTCAAACATCATAAAAAAACTGTCTCTTTTTGGAGACAGTTTTTTTGTATAAAAGACAACTTTTACAGACCTGTTTGTCCGCTTCGTATCACTTTTTTCTTACCCTTATTTTTCTTTTCCCACTCAAGCATTGCAGCCGTTTTTGCAACTTCTTTTTTTACACCTTTCAACGAATTACCACCTATTGCTTTTTTTGGTGCATTTGGTAAAACAAGATTATTTCGTTCCCACTCTTCCGTTTTTAATAACCGCCCGGTAACTGGTTCATAATAACGCCACATTCCTTGTTTCACACTGTACTGTTCTGCTTTCACTATTTTATAATCTACAATTTCATTACTTCCGGTACCATAAATAGCAATTGTATCGTAAGGTGCATCAGGATTATAACCACGCCAATTTTCCTCCCGTAACAATTCACCTAAAGGCGAATAGTATTGTTGCAATCCGTCTTTACCGCCATGTAGAAAAGTCTCAAAACCAATAGGATCTCCCTGCAAATTATATCTGCGCCAAATGCCCTCTTTTGTATCATTTTTATATACGCCTTCTTCTTCAAAACCCGGTTCACCACGCAATTCTGCAGTCGCTATTACAAATCGACCTTGCCTTAATCCTTTTTTATCTATCCTGTTAATAGTGTCGCCATTTGCAGTTATTTTAAACGTTTTGTATTGAGCGTTTACATTCATTATGCTAATTAAAATTACCAAGGGCAATAGCAAAATTTTATTTTTATGTAAAATCATAACAATTAATTTTATATTCAAATGTAAACTTTTCAAATTTTTAGAATTGTTAATTATACTTTGTTTGACGCTTACATTTATCTACAATAAATATCAACTTCTATGAAAGATTTTAAGAAATATTATATCCTTTCAGCTACACCTGAAGAAGTATTTGCAGCACTTACAAACCCTGCTACTATTCAATTATGGAGTGGCGATCCTGCAGTAATGAGTACCGAGCCGGGCAGCGAATTTTCTTTATGGGAAGGCAATATAGAAGGTAAAAACCTGGAATTTGAAAAAGATAAAAAAATTGTACAGCGATGGTATTTTGGAGATCAGGAAGAAGACTCTATTGTGACCATAAAATTATTTCCTGAGAGGAATAAAACGTCCGTAGAACTCAGGCATACCAATATTCCTGAAGGTGATTTCGATAACATTGTAGATGGGTGGAACAACGTATACTTCGGTAGTCTTATTGAGTTTTATGAGGAGTAATTTTTTATGGGAAAATATTTTTTGTAATTATATTTTTCGCCATTTGCTTTTATTATTTTATGGTTAATGAAAATAGCTTTTCACTTCCTAGAAATCCTTCTAACTCATCTCCCACTGAACATTCCCCTACGCCTGCCGGAGTGCCGGTGTATATTAAATCTCCTATGTTTAAAGAAAAGTAATTTGAAATGTGAGAAATTATACTGTCAAAGCTAAAAATCATATCATCTGAATTGCCTGATTGCACCACCTCCCCATTCATTTTCAAAGAAAATTTTATTCCTTTTTTGCTAAAGCCCGGTTTAATATCTATCAGTTTTCCAAGTATGGCAGAGTTATCAAATGCTTTCGCTTTTTCCCATGGCAGACCTTTTTTCTTGTGCTCTTCCTGTATATCTCTTGCTGTAAAATCTATTCCTACGGAAATAGCATTGTAGTAATCCGGAGCCTGCTTCTCTGTAATAAATTTTCCATTTTTACAAACACGTAAAACTAGTTCACATTCGTAATGCAGCTCATTTGTAAATTCAGGATAATAAAAGGGTGTGTGACCTTGTAACAATGCGTTCTTAGGTTTCATAAATATCACAGGTTCTTCCGGAACCTCATTTCCCAACTCTTTGGCATGTGCCACATAATTTCTACCAATGCAAATTATTTTCATCTATTTCTCGTTAATATAGTTACGAAAATACTATAAAACGTTTATAAAAAATTTAATACGAATAAATTAATAATATTATTTAAAAATAATTGTGTTGCATAAATTCATTGCTCTTTCTGCACCTACAGTAGCAAAGTTCTCTATTACTTCCACACTTCCAACAATTTTTTTCTTTACGGTTTCAATCTCCTCTTTGTGCCACTTACTTAATACAAAATCTGCCTGCATACCTTTTGGAAAAACATTTCCAATACCAAACCGAAGCTTTGCATAAGCATCCGTACCTAAAATTGCCTGTATATCTTTTAATCCATTATGACCCGCATGTGTACCCGCTGTTCGTAATCTTAATTTATCAATTGGCAAGGCAAGGTCATCCACAACAGTTAACGTATTTTCTAATAAAACCTTTTCTTTTTCCATCCAATATTTAAATGACCTACCACTTAAATTCATGTAAGTTGTTGGGCAAATACAGATAAATATTTT
>JANXTN010000217.1 GCA_025352435.1 Ferruginibacter sp.
GTTTAAGTTTTTAAACTCCACACAATCTTCATTTAAGTTCTTGTGGTCAAACTTTTCCAATACTTTTTCTTTTATTAGATCACTTAGTTTCTTAGTGTCCATTACATAACCTGTCCCTTCTTCCGGCACACCAGTAACTCTTACAATCAAATCATAGTTATGCCCGTGGTAATTTGGGTTATTGCATTTTCCAAATATTTCTTTGTTTGTTGCATCATCCCATGCAGCATTATTTAATCTGTGCGCAGCATTAAAATGTTCTTTTCTAAAAACCGCCACTTTATTTGATACTGACTGCATATTTTATTTTCTATTCTTTAAATTTTTTTTACTCCCCAAAATACTCAACAAAAATCCTTGGTGTTTCGTATAATTTTAAAGCGTGTAGTTGTGTTGATGCGGGTAAATTATTTTTAAGCTGCTCCCAAATTCCAACCACTAAATTTTCAATAGAACAAATTTTACCGTGCATAAATTCCACATCTACATTTAAGTTTTTATGGTCAAGAACATCCGTCACATATTCTTTAATAATCGTACTCAATTTTTTTGCGTCATACACGAAACCCGTTTCTTTATCGGGCTCTCCTTTTACTGTAACATACAATTCAAAATTATGACCATGCCAGTTTTCGTTAGCACATTTCCCAAAAATTTCTTCATTTTTTTCTCTGCTCCAGTCTGGGTTAAAAAGCTTGTGCGCTGCATTGAAATGTTCTATCCTCGTTATGTAAACCATTGCGCAATTTATAAATCTTTGCAAAGTTAGCAGGTAATATTAATAAACTATTGTTGATGGAGCTAACTTTGACCTATGAAACTACTTGTTGTAGCTGCTACAGAATTTGAGATTGCCCCATTTATTTCACAAAATAAAGCAGGTGATATTCTTATAACAGGGGTAGGCAGCCCTGCTTGTACATATGCGCTCACAAAGCGTTTGCAACAAACTAATTACGATTTTATAATACAAGCCGGCATCGCTGGAACCTTTAAAAACTCCTTTCCCTTAGGTGAAACTTTTATCATAAAAAACGATGTGTTTGCTGATTTAGGAATTTATGAAAATGAACGTTTTTTTACGCTTTTCGATAAGAAATTTGCAGACCCAAATGCCATTCCATATCAAAATGGAAGATTAGAAAATCCTTTAGAAAATAAATTTAATGTTCCAACAGCGAATTCGATTACAGTTAACACAGTGACAGACGATTTTTCGCAGTCGCAAATATTTAAAAAAAAATATGATCCTGATGTGGAATCTATGGAAGGCGCAGCTTTTCATTATGTATGTCTACAGGAAAATATTCCTTTTTTGCAACTGCGCAGCATAAGTAATTTTGTAGGAGAGCGTGTAAAAACAAACTGGAAAATGAAAGAATCAATAGAAAGGTTAAACAACAATCTCATAAAAATTGTAGATCAACTAAACGCATCCGTCCTGTGAATAAGCAAATAATACAAATCGGTTTTTCACCTTGCCCAAATGATACTTTCATTTTTGATGCACTGGTCAATAATAAAATTAACACAGGTAATTTATCTTTTGAAGCGGTGTTGGAAGATGTGCAAACGCTTAATCAATGGGCAATAGAAGGTAAACTTGCCGTTACCAAATTAAGTTACGGTGTTTTGCCATTGGTGCAGCATCAATACAATTTGTTCAATAGCGGGAGTGCACTTGGTAGGGGAGTAGGGCCATTGTTAATTACAATTTCCAATTTACAGGCAAAGAATGTAGAGGATTGTTTAATCGCTATCCCCGGTAAAAATACAACAGCTCATTTATTGTTTTCATTGGCTTATCCAAATGCTAAAAACAAGATTTTTTTACGTTACGATGAAATAGAGAATTTTGTGCTGGAGGGAAAAGGCTTGGGCGTAATTATACACGAAAACAGATTTACTTATGCTGAAAAAGGGCTCATAAAAATTACAGATCTTGGCGACTATTGGGAAACAGAAACGGGAAATCCAATTCCACTTGGTGGTATTGTTGTAAAGAAGACGATGCCATTGCAAATACAGGAGCAAATTGATTTTTTAATAAAGCAAAGCATTGAATTTGCTTTTGCACATTATCCTGTGTTGACAGATTACATAAAAACCCATGCGCAGGAAATGAGTGAAGATGTAATGCGAAGTCATATTGATCTGTATGTAAATAATTACTCTCTCGACCTTGGTGACGATGGTAAAGCTGCAGTAAAAAAATTGATGGAAGTTTATGAGAGGATCCATGCAGAAGGTTAAGTACAAACTGCAGACGATCTCTTAAAAAATGAGACCAAACTTGCAGACTCCTTTGCCAATTTCCAAATGTAAGGTCCCCCACTGCTTAGCTGTTCATAGCTAACCCTTCTTTATAAACCTTTAAGCATCTATCTCTTGCGAAAGTATGTTCTACAATAGGTTTGGGATAGGTAAGCTCCTGAAATTCAGGTACCCATTTTCTTATATATTTTAAATCAGGATCAAATTTCTGTGTTTGCAAGTATGGGTTGAAGATTCTGAAATATGGAGCGGAATCACAGCCACTGCCTGATGCCCATTGCCACCCACCGTTGTTAGATGCAAAATCAAAGTCTAACAATTTTCCTGCAAAATAACTTTCCCCTAAGCGCCAGTCAATCAACAAATGTTTACAAAGGAATGAGGCTACAATCATACGCACGCGGTTGTGCATGAAACCGGTCGCATTCAATTCTCTCATACCCGCATCAACGATAGGATACCCTGTGCTTCCTTCACACCATTTATCAAATCCATTCTCATCATCTAGCCATTTTATATTATCATACGCAGGCTTAAAAGATTTGCCTTCTCCAACATGAGGGAAATGCCACAAAATCATTTGATAAAAATCTCTCCAGATTAATTCATTTAAAAATGTTTCGGATTTTGGTTGAGCATACTGCGCTAATTTTCTAACACTGATTGTTCCAAATCTTAAATGCAAACCCAAATGTGAAGTGCCTCGTACCGCAGGAAAATTTCTTTGGTCTGCATATTTCTTTACCAACTCAGCTTCCACGCTTTTTGAGGGGAATTCAATATTACTTTTCTCAAAACCAATGTCGCTTAAACTTGGAACCGAAAACGTTTTAGTTTGAAATAAATTATTAAAATATTGTTCTGTCTGGTAACTTTTAAACTGGTAGTCATTTAAAACTGCTTTCCATTTTTTACTATATGGAGTAAATACTGTGTACGGTTTACCATCGTCTTTTATGACTTCATTCTTTTCGAAAATTACATGGTCCTTGTATTGCTGAAACTTAATATTGTGAGATTGCAAAAGAGCTTCAATCTTTTGGTCTCTTTCTTTTGCATAAGGTTCGTAATCCGTATTTGTAAATACACAATCTATATCGAATTCTTTTAAAAGATCATTGAAAGCCAATATTGGCGTGCTGTTTAAAACTTTTAAGGAAGATCCTTCTGCAACTAATTTCTCCTGCATTTGTTGCAAGGTTTCCATTATAAATGTTACCCGGCTATCTTTTCTATCTTCAAGCTTATCTAGTATTTCCTTGTCTAAAATAAAAACAGGTAAGACAGGAAATTCACGTTTTAAGGCATGATGCAATGCCGCATTGTCTTCCAATCTCATATCTCTTCTGCACCAAAAAATATTAATTTTCATCTGTCCTTTTTATAAAATGAGTAATACTTTTTCTTAGCAATAAACTGCTGCATATTTTCTCTGCAGCAACTCATTTATTTTTTGAATTTCAACATTTGTATAACTGGTGTTTTCCAGTTCGCCAATCCATCTGATATTGTAAATGGAGTTACTTAAAAAAGCTTCATCAGCATCGAATAAAAAACTTTTTGTGATAGTTGTCTCTATAATTTGATAATCTAATTTCTCTAAAGTTTGTAGTAGCCAGTTTCTCATAACCCCTGCCACGCAACCTTCCGTTAGTGCAGGCGTATAGATAATTTTATCTTTAATAATAAAAACATTTGCAATCGTTGTGTCGCAAATATTTCCTTTGCTGTTCAAAATAATCGCATCATTACGCTGCTGTTCTTTAGCCAATTTTGCTCCCATAAAATAAGGCAAATAATTATTGGTTTTTAAATTGCTGAAATGGTCAATTGCTTTTAAAGCATCTCTATATACACAAAGCTGCAAACCATTAGTATTTAAATTTCCATTGTCTTCAGGCAGTTTAATAGCTTCAATAATGTAATTAGGTGAATCATTTTTTGGATCGTAAATCCCGCCATCACCTCTTATAATTGTCAGCCTTACCCTTGCTTCTTTTAATTTGTTTTTTTTAACAAGTAAATTAATTTCTATTAATAGTTTTTCTTTTGTAAAGTGGACAGGTACGGAAAACTTCAGCGCTTCCATTCCATTCCAAAGTCTTTCAAAATGTTGCTCAGCTAAAATTAAATTTCCATTTTTGAACTTTATGGTTTCAAAAATTCCGTCGCCATACCGCAGTCCTCTATTGGCAGGACCAATTATTTTTTCCTCTTCACTAAATATTTTGCCGTTGTAATTAAAAAATGCCATTTGTTGTATTAAATAAAAAAATCTTCTACAAAAGAAGATTTTAAATTTATAAAAAGAAAATTTTGAAATTAAATTTCCTCAATTAGTTTATGCTTTACTGCATATAAAATTAATCCTGCGGTACTTTTTGCACCGGTTTTAACTTTCAGTTTATCTCTTAAAGCCTCAACAGTCCTAGGGCTCAGTTCAACTATATCTGCAATTTCTTTTGTACTTTTTTCTTCACACATCAACCTTAAAATCATGGTTTCTTTTTCGTTCAACTGCGCATCTTGCGATACAAGCTGCTGTGGTATTTGAATATTTCTTTGTTTAAGGTTTGTCAACAGTGCTTGATTTGTCAAAGCATTGAAGTAGTATTCATCTTTATGACAGGTTTTTATAGCATCATAAATAATTTCGCTATCGCTGGTTTTAGAAAGATAACTATTGGCACCAATTTCCATCAATTTGGTAATCATACTATGATCGTCCATCATGGTAAGCATAATTACTTTAGCATTTGGCGCCACCTTTCTAATTTCCGGCAGAGCCTGTATTCCATCCATAACCGGCATCTGAATATCAAGCAAAATCACATCTGCCGGGATGGATTTTAGCATATTTACCAGATGCATACCATTATCTGCTTCTGCTATTATTTTGATATCTGTTTTTTGGCTAAGTGCGGCCTTAACGCCTGCTCTATACAACACATGGTCGTCAGCAATAATTACCTTGATAGGATCTGATAGTTCTTCTTTCATAAATTGGTTTAATAAAAGTAACCTTTTTTTGACAAGTAAGTTTACTAAGCTACAACGTAAATCCTCTACAAAAATTATTATGATTATTAAAATAACGTGTTTCTACGTAAAATACGCCCCCATCAAATCCCGTGATGCTGTGTGAATTACCTAAGTAATAAAAAGGAATCTTTCTTTGAAATTATATCTCCGAGATCGCAAATGGTTTCAAGCATATATACATAAGTATCCTGTGATTGATCAATTCCATTAAATTTTCCATTCCAGCCAAAAGACTTATCGTTGGGCGAAAAGTTTTTTGCCTCAAAAACAAGTTGTCCGTATCTATTGTAAATGGAAAATCGTTTTATCATTTTTATACCTCTTGTCATAGGATAATAAATATCATTTAACCCATCTCTGTTTGGAGTGAAAGCAGATGGCATTAAAAGGTTAGCATATTTACACTCCACAAAAATTGTTACATCATCTTTTGTTACACAACCACTATCGCTTGTTACTTTAATGGTGTATTGTTGGGTGGCGACGGCAGTTCCACTAGTAATTGGACATGTGCTACAGTTTAGTAAAGTGGCAGGCGTCCATAAATAAGAAACCACATTTCCGCTATATATCGGGCTAATGGTAAACATGGAATTGTATGGAAGAATCCTATCTGGTCCTGCATTTACCTGCGGTAAACTTTTTATTATCACATCAATAGAAGTGCTGGATGAAAAACAATTTGCAGAATCGATTAAAAACGCTGAATATGTGATGTTTGATACAGGCGAAACAAAGGGATTATAAGCTGTTGTATTCGATATATTTATAGATGGCGACCAGGTTATTTTTTTACCCAAAGGTGTCACAACAAGTGTCACACTATCTTTTAAACATAAATAAATTGGATTCACTAATGGTGTCGCATTAAAAGGCTCATATACTGTTACCAAGACACTGTCCGTGAAGGGACAATTAAAACTGTTATTTGCAGTTGCCTTATATAATGTAGTAGAAGATGGAGTTGCAACAGTAGTATCGCATTTTGTGCACGATAAAGAAGGTGATGGCG
>JANXTN010000226.1 GCA_025352435.1 Ferruginibacter sp.
CCGTTTTACCACGTGTTGTCTGCGCATAAATAGAATTGTAATTGAGTAAACTAAAATTCAGAAGTTCCGTTGTCATCTTTCTATCTAACGCAAAAGCAGAGCCGTAGCCAGCGCCGCTACCTAATGGGTTTTTATTGGTGATATTATAAGCCGCATACAATAGAGTAATGTCATCTACAAGGCTTTCAGCAAATGCCGCAAACCATAAACCGAAAGATGAAGGCATTGCTATTTGAAAATGAGTGTAGCCTGGCATAAGCACTGCCTGGTGTTGATTGCTTAATGAAATCAGCAAATCAAAGAGAGCATAAACCAATTCTTTTATTGCTATAATTTCTTCCTTTAAATACAATTTTATATCTGTTGCGACCTGGTCATTGCGGCTACGACCGGTATGAATTTTTTTTCCTGCTTCGCCAATCATTTCTGTCAACATGATCTCTATCTGAGAATGTACATCTTCTACATCCTCATCAATTCTGAAATCCTTGTTTAAGATTTTTTGTAAAATCACATCTAATGCTTTTTCAACCGCAGATAGTTCGTCCGTAGATAATATTCCAATACTTTGCAACATTTTAGCATGCGCCAAACTTCCAATTACGTCATGCTTTGCCAATAAAACATCAAAAATTTTATCATTCCCTACTGTAAATTTTTCTACACTTTCTGTAAGTGAAGTTTGATCTTTATTCCAAAGTTTCATAGTGTGTTGTTATAAAATATTTTCAAGTAATTTGATATAAATTTTTACTCCCTCTTCAATCTCAGCTAGATGAATGTATTCATCTGCGGAGTGACTTCTTGCGCTATCCCCCGGACCCATTTTTAATGAAGGGCAGCTAATCAATGCCTTGTCGGATGTAGTAGGAGAGCCATACATTTTTCTTCGAAGCGAAATACCGGATTGTACCAGTGGATGGGAAACCGGGATTGATGAAGATTTAATTCTAGTGCTACGGGGCAGAACGCTGCAGGAAGTATTTTCTGTAATTATTTTAAGAATATCCTCGTGCATATATAGTTCATTAATTCTTATATCGACTGTAAATGTGCACACTTCAGGTACCATGTTGTGTTGCAGTCCGGCATTTAATATTGTTACACTCATTTTTACAGGACCTAGCAAATCCGATACTTTCTCAAATTGAAAATTTTGAAACCATTGTATATCTTTTAAAGCTTTATAAATGGCATTTTCTCCTTCTTCTCTGGCGGCATGGCCTGCCTTTCCCGTTACAATACAATCAATTACCAACAAACCTTTCTCAGCTATTGCCATTTCCATTTGTGTAGGTTCACCAATGATAGCAACTTCTATTTTTGGCAAATGTGCATACAATAATTCAATCCCATCAGTTCCGGATATTTCTTCTTCTCCCGTAGCAGCAAAAATTAAATTATAAGCTAAATTTTCTTTTGAATAGAAATATAAAAAAGTTGAAAGTAAGCTTACCAATGCTCCACCTGCATCATTGCTCCCCAGTCCAAATAGTTTCCCATCTTCTATGTTACCATCGTAATGATTCCTTGTATATCCACTATTGGCGGGTACTGTATCGTGGTGACTGTTTAAAAGGATGGTAGGCTTCCCTTCATCAAAATGCAGATTCTTTACCCATACATTGTTCTTTATTCTATTTACTTCCGCACAATTTTTTTCTAAAAAATCATATAGTATTCTTGCAGTGTTTTCTTCCTGTTTGCTTAATGAGGGAGTTTGAACTAAATTTTGTAATAGTGTGATTGCTTCTTTTGTAAGAGATGGAATTGTATTCATTTTTAAAAGAGAGCAATTGAATTCCCAAAAATTAAACTGTTTTTGTATTGTTTTTAAGCCATTTGACAATTCCTTCAAATTTGATTTCACCCGTAGAGATTTTGATAGTGAAATGATAAACGTCTTCTTGGGTAGCAGTAAAAGAGCTATTAAATTCCTTTAATAAAGCTATAACCCAAATAATTCCTGTCCTTTTATTTCCATCAACAAAAGGATGATTTATAATTAAACTTTCCCCCAAAGCTGCTGCCTTTTCAAAAGCGGTTAGGTACAAATATTCACCTCCAAAAGTTTGAAAAGGCCGAACAATTGCACTCTCTAAAATGCCCAGATCTCTTATCCCTACCGCACCTCCAAAATCTTCAATGGAAACTTCATGTAATTTTAAAACATCACCTACCAAAATCATTGAGCAAGTTTTTGAAGTGTGTCTCCATATTGATCTTTTATCTGGTCATAATATTGAAAAAGATTCAATGGTTTATCGACCCCACTTTCACCACTCATTTTTGACAGATGCTCTAAAATTTCTTTTAAAGCCTTCTCATTTTCCAGCTTTGTTATCTCATTAATAGCTTTCAATTTCATTTCTGCTATACTCATAAAATTTGTTTATTAAACTAAATTTACGATTTTATATTCTATTGGTTACTGAATTGCGAAGCTCACTCAATACTCGTTCCTGCAAAACCCTCAATAATTTTATCCAGTTCCAATGCATGGCCTAGAGTTACTTTTTTCACGCCACTGGCGAGAGCTTTAAATGCGTTATCAATTTTTGGAATCATTCCTTCATTTATAATTTTTTCATCTTTTAAATTTTCTGCAGATGCTTTCGTGATGGTCCTTATCGCAGAATTTTCATTATCACCACTTCTTAAAATTCCTTTTTTGTTGAAACAATAAATTAAGTGAACGTCAAAATGGGCGGATAAAGATCCAGCAATTTCAAAAGCAATTGTATCTGCATTTGTATTTAAAAGTTGGCCCTCATTGTTGTGGGTTATTGGAGCTATTACCGGAATTGATTTATTGTTAAGCAATAATTTTAAAAAACAACTATTTACTCCATCTTTCTTGATATCTCCTACAAAACCAAAATCTATGGTACCAGTGTTTCGTTTTTCGGCAGACATCAAATTAGCATCCGCACCTGACAGTCCGATAGCATCACAATTGAATGATTGCAGCTTTGCTACAATATTTTTGTTGATGAAACCGCCGTAGACCATTGTAATCAATTTCAGAGTTGCTTCATCTGTAACTCTTCTTCCATCTATTAACTTTTGTTCGATTCCCAAATCGGCAGCAAGGTCGGTAGCTAGTTTACCGCCACCATGAATTAAAATTTTGGGTTGCTGTATATCAGCAAACAATTTCAGAAATGTTACCAAATCTTCTTCCTTATCAATAATATTTCCACCAATTTTTACAACAAACATTTTCTCCATCTTTGTTATTTTAATTCTTTTAAAATCTCTGAAAGTACAGCCTGTGCAGCCCAGACTCTATTGCTGGCTTCTGTCGTTACCAAGCTGTTTTCACTGTCCAAAACTTCATCACTTAATTCTACATTCCTTCTCACAGGAAGACAATGCATTATTTTTGCATGGTTTGTTGCTTTTAAGGTTTCCGGTGTGAGCATCCATGAAGGATCATTGTTATAAATTTTGCCATAGTCTTTATAAGTGCTCCAGTTTTTTACATACACAAAATCAGCCTCTTGTAAAGCTTCCCGTTGATTGTGGGTAATCGTTGCGCCCTTGGTAAATTTTACATCTAACTCGTAATCTTCTGGGTGTGCAATAACAAATTCTGCCTCGCCCCATGCATTTATCCATTGAGCAAAACTATTGGCAACACACTGTGGGAGCGGCTTTATATGAGGAGCCCAAGTCAAAACAATTCTAGGTCTTCTCCCAGATTCCCCCGCAGTAGGAGCAAAAGCCATTTGCTCTTTAATTGTAATAACATCAGTAAGGCTTTGTAAAGGATGAAGGGTAGAAGTCTCTAAACTGACTACAGGAATACCTGCGTATTTTATAAATTGTTTTATCACATGCTCACTATAATCCTCTTCTTTGTTGATCAGATTTGGAAAACTTCTTACAGCAAGTATATCAAAATAACTTCCAAGTATGGGTGCCGCATCTTTTACATGCTCCACCGTCGCTCCGCTCATGATGGCTTCTTCTTCAAATTCCAATTTCCAGCCGTCTTTGTCCACGTTAAAGGTGATTACCTGCATCCCTAAATTTTCAGCAGCAATCTGGGTGCTGATGCGGGTGCGTAAACTGGGGTTTAAAAACAACAGTCCAATTCTCTTATTAGCTCCTAAATGCTTATCAGCAAAGGGATTTGCTTTGTAAGACAATGCTTTTTCCACCAATACGTTTATATCTTTCACATCTTCAACCGAAATAAATTGTTTCATTATTTATGCGTTTAAAATTGTGGCAAATGAATCTAAAAATAAATCAGCCTCTTTTTTTGATATATTTAATGCAGGCAAAAGCCTGATGGTATTCGGCTTCGCTTCGCCGGTAAAAATTTTATACTTATATAGTAGATCTTTTTTTACATGCGCCCATTCTTCCGGCATCTCTATTCCAATCATAAGCCCTCTACCACGTAATTCTTTTATTTGGGTAAACTTTTTTAATCCTTCCTGTATATAATCGCCCATATGTTTTGCATTCATCAATAAATTTTCCTGCTCCATTACTTCGAGCACTGCCAATGCTGCTGCACATGCCAGATGATTGCCACCAAATGTGGTACCTAGCATAAAATGTTTGGGCTGTATGTGTGGGGCTATCAAAATGCCCCCTACAGGAAAACCATTTCCCATTCCTTTTGCCATACTGTAAATATCTGCCTGAATGCCTGCATAGTCATGCGCAAAAAATTGTCCGGTCCTGCCATAGCCGCATTGAACGCTATCAGCGATGTACACCGCATTGTATTTTGTACAAAGGGTTCTTATCAATTGTAAAAATGATTTACTTGCTTCTCTTATGCCCCCAACCCCTTGGATCCCTTCAACAATTACCGAGGAAATATCATTACCATAGTGCTCAAAGTAATTTGCTAGCGCTACCTCATCATTAAAAGGAAGAAATTTTACATTATCGGTTTCGTTTATTGGTGCGACAATATTTGGGTTGTCTGTTACTGCAACCGCTAGGGAAGTTCTTCCATGAAAAGCCTTTGTAAAAGAAACAACCTTTTTTCTTCCGTTATAAAACGAAGCAAGCTTAAGCGCATTCTCATTTGCCTCTGCTCCACTATTGCACATAAATAACTGGTAGTCTTCCTTGCCAGAAATTTCCCCCAATTTTTTAGCCAGCTCTTTTTGTATCGGTATTTCAATAGAGTTTGAGTAAAAACCAATCTTATGCAATTGGTGCTGCAAACGTGCAACATAATGTGGATGCGTATGCCCTATAGAAATAACTGCATGGCCACCATACATATCCAAATAAATATTCCCTTCATCATCCCAAACATAGCTTCCTTCTGCTCGTTCAATCGCAATATTGTTAATGGGGTAAACGTCGAATAGTGTCATTTTGGGGAGTAATAAGTTGTAAGTGATAAGTTGTAAGTATCAAATTTTAATTTTATGGTTTATCCTTGTTACCAGTAAGTCTAACTTTTGAAATTAGAGAAATAAGCATTGCTTTTACTTCATTTATAATTTGATTTATTCTCTCGTAATCATCTTGAGAAATAAACTTTAAATCCTTAGACAGTAAAATAAAATATTCAGATTCATTGGCTGAGCCTAGTG
>JANXTN010000089.1 GCA_025352435.1 Ferruginibacter sp.
GTATTAAAGGGTATGTTTTTACCACAAAAACCGGCGAGACTTCCATACATATAAACGAGTTTACCATTTTAAGCAAAGCGCTTAGACCTTTACCAATTGTAAAAGAAAAAGACGGCGAAACGTACGATGAAGTAACAGACACCGAGTTTCGTTACCGCCAACGCTATGCAGATTTAATTGTAAACCCAGGCGTAAAGGAAGTGTTCATAAAGCGTACAAAAATGATGAATGCCATTCGTGCATTTTTAAATGATCATGGTGGATTGGAAGTAGATACACCGGTATTGCAAAGCCTTCCGGGCGGTGCTGCGGCAAGGCCATTTACCACACACCACAATGCATTAGATGTGCCGATGTACATGCGTATTGCAAATGAGCTTTACCTGAAAAGGCTCATCGTTGGTGGGTTTGAGTGGGTATATGAATTTAGCAGAAACTTTAGAAACGAGGGGATGGACCGCACACACAATCCTGAATTTACCGTGCTGGAGTTTTACACGGCTTACAAAGATTACGAATGGATGATGGATATAACAGAACAGTTGTTGGAGAAAACAGCCATTGCCACAAACGGCGTTGCAACCGTACAAAGCGGCGAAAATGAGATCAGCTTTAAAGCGCCTTACAAACGCATCACCATGTACGATGCTATAAAAGAACATACCGGTTTTGATATTTCTGAAATGGATGAAGAAGGAATAAGAAATGTATGCGTGCAGTTAAAAATACACGCAGATGCTAAATCGGGTAAAGGAAAATTGATAGACGAGATATTTGGCAGCAAGTGCGAGCACCATTATATACAACCAACATTTATCACAGATTATCCTGTGGAAATGAGCCCGCTTACAAAAAAGCACCGCAGCAAACCTGGTTTGGTAGAGCGCTTTGAACTAATGATAAACGGAAAAGAAATTGCAAACGCTTACAGTGAGTTAAATGATCCTATTGAACAGCGGGAACGCTTTGAAGAGCAGGTAAAATTAATGGAACGTGGCGATGATGAGGCGATGTTTATTGACCATGATTTCTTACGTGCATTGGAATACGGTATGCCACCCACAAGCGGTATTGGCTTTGGTATTGACAGCCTTTGTATGTTGCTTACCGGACAGGTTTCTATACAGGATGTATTGTTGTTTCCAATGATGAGACCAGAGAAAATGGATTAGTTCTATTGAACCGCAAAGGCGCTAAGTATTGAAGTATCACGAAGGGAATGAGAAAATCTGTGCAAGCAGTTTCAACTGTGAACTCTTTCTTTAATAACAAAAGCACCAAAAAACAAAGCATCCCGAAGCTATAAAAAAATCTGTGCAAATCTAATAACCTATGGCTATATTTTTAACCGAATTTATTTCAGATCCACAGTTTGCAGTTTTACAATAGCGGAAATTCCATTTACTTTACCTACACTTTGTACCTGCCCCACACCCTGCGCATAATAAGTATCACCCGATAATGGATTAGGGCCCGTTCTTTCAAAATGAACTACCAATACATTCTTAAAAGTAAAACCATCGAGCGTATAGACCGGTATTTTCTCCTTCATTGTATAAGTGTAAGTATCGTTGCCATTTACCCCACCTAACCAGCTTTCATTCACATTTCGTGCAGCATCTAATACTAGTAACTGCGGCTTGTTTGTAGATGCTGTTAAAATATTATAATATTTATCCCCTTCTTGTCTCGTATATTGATTTGCATTGTTGGTAGCATTATCATCGCTACTGAAAGTTTGAAAAGTTGAATTATAAGCAACTGTATCTGTAGATAAACGAATAAAAGTGTAGGTAGTACTTTGGACCCCCCCAATGATTCGTTTATAAACCCATTTAGAGCCGGGTACCTTCGGCTGATAAGTAAGAGAATCTTTGCTGTTGTTGGTATTTACACTTTGTATAGTAGCCTTTTTACAGGAAGCCAAAGAAAGCAAACTCAGAAAGCCAATTAGTAAATATTTCATAGCAAGCATTTAGTCGAATTTAGGCATTAATTTACTTTAAACGAATTTTACCCTATTTCATTGCCTCAAGTGCTTTTTGCATTTTAAACATATCATCTCGAAGTCTTGCAGCTTCCATAAAATCCATATCTCTGGCGGCCCTTTCCATTTCTTTCTTAATTTTTACAATGCCTTTTTCCATCTGAGGGATGGTTTTGTATTCTGCCTGATCCTCCGCTGCTACCGTTAAAATATCTTCATCAGGTGCTATAGCATTAGGTTTGGTTGGATCAAATGCTTTTATATCTAACACACTACCCTGTGCAAACACTTCTGTTTTCGTTTTAATAATAGTGGTAGGTGTAATACCATGGAGCGTATTAAATTCCACTTGTTTTTCTCTTCTACGATCCGTTTCATCCATTGTTTTCTGCATACTCTCCGTCATCTTATC
>JANXTN010000302.1 GCA_025352435.1 Ferruginibacter sp.
TTTGCAACGATGCCTACAGCAGCGCCCACGGGCCATTGAAAATAATTTTTGGGATAATTTTTAGGTGTAAAGGTTTGTCCAAAAATTAAATTATTTATTAAAAGAAATACGATGAATAGGGAAAAATAAATCTTGTAAATATTATAGATTTTCGTTATCTTCATTATGCAAATGTATTAGTAAATCTTTTTCAACTAATGAGTTATGACGGCTACAAAACTTATAACCAATTTTTTTATTTTAATCTTTTTTACAAATCATTGTCAAAATGTTTTTGCGCAGCAAAACTGTGAAGTAAGCTTGTCGTCATTAACAGGATCTTACGCAGGAGATTGCAATGGAGGGAAAGCAAATGGAAAAGGAAAGGCTATTGGTAAAGATTCATACGACGGAAATTTTAAAAATGGTTATCCTGATGGGGAGGGTACTTATAGATATCAAAATGGGGACTTTTACACCGGGAGCTTTTCTAAAGGTTTAATGCAAGGCAAAGGGGAATTCCATTATGTAAATATCACCAAGGAAGACAGCATAGTTAGAGGAGTATGGGCCGACAACATCCACAAAGATTACGATAAAGACTATGTGATTGTAAGTAAGACTTCTGCCATTGTAAAATTTAGTATCAAGGAAATAAAAGGAGATGCTACAAATCGTGTTATCATCGAATCAAAACCATTAATGAAAAGTGCTGCCTTAAGTAGCATGCAAAGTTCTAAAAACGAAAGTAATGGCTCACCAGGACCGGGATACAGAGATCCTGGATATGATTTAAATAGTAGTAAGTTTTCACCGTTGGTAACACCGGTAAGCAATTATATAATGTCGCAAGGTACTTTTTTAAACGTATTTAATCGAAAAACTGATAAAGAGGCAACTACAGAATTTCAGCAAGTTACTTTCCCATTTAAAACTGTTGTTTATTTTAATGACGATTATGTGGAGTTTGTAATAAACAGACCAAGTTCATGGAAGATTGAGGTAACAATAGCTAAGGAATAATAAGTTCAACATACATTTTTCTTTTTAAGCCTTGCAATTCCCCGCCATTCCCGTTACTTTTGCACGCCACAGTAAAGGCAATTTTCTACATGCCAAAGAACGAATCCATACAATCAGTTTTAATAATAGGAAGCGGACCAATAGTTATTGGACAAGCCTGCGAGTTTGATTACAGCGGCACGCAAGCCGCACGCAGTCTGCGTGAAGAGGGTGTAAAAGTTATTTTGATAAACAGCAATCCTGCCACAATAATGACGGATCCAATGATGGCTGACAGAGTTTATCTGTTGCCGCTTACTGTGGAAAGTATTGAGCAGATTTTGGAGGAAAACCAAATAGATGCGGTGCTTCCTACCATGGGCGGACAAACTGCTTTGAACCTTTGCAAAGAAGCAGATGAACTGGGCGTTTGGGAGAAATACAATGTCAAATTAATTGGGGTAGATATTAAAGCAATTGATAAAGCAGAGGACAGAGAAAAATTCAGGTTGTGGATGATAGAAATGGGGATACCTGTTTGCGCAGCTCATATTGCCAACTCATTTTTAGAAGGTAAAGAATTTGCGCAACTAATTGGATATCCTCTAGTGCTTCGTCCATCATTTACGCTTGGTGGAAGTGGCGGTAGTATTGTTTTTAAAAAAGATGATTTAGATGAAGCTTTAAATAATGCACTTACTGCTAGCCCTATACACGAAGTACTGGTAGAAAAAGCAATTGTTGGCTGGAAAGAATTTGAGCTCGAATTGTTGAGAGACAATGCAGATAATGTTGCCATCATTTGTACAGTTGAAAACTTTGACCCAATGGGCGTGCACACCGGTGACAGCATTACTGTGGCACCTGCGATGACACTCAGCGATACTGCTTACCAGTTGATGCGGAACACTGCTATTCGTATGATGCGTGCGCTCGGAAATTTTGCGGGCGGTTGCAATGTGCAGTTTGCGCTTAACCCACATACTGAAGAAATTATTGTGGTAGAAATAAACCCTCGTGTAAGCCGAAGTTCAGCACTGGCCAGCAAAGCCACAGGTTATCCTATTGCAAAAATTGCTGCTAAACTAGCTATTGGTTATAATTTAGATGAACTTAAAAACCAGATCACACAATCTACGTCTGCCTATTTTGAACCGGCGTTGGACTATGTAATTGTGAAAATTCCCCGCTGGAATTTTGATAAATTTAAAGGTGCCAATGATACACTCGGTTTTCAAATGAAGAGCGTGGGTGAAGTGATGGCCATTGGCAGAAGCTTTGCAGAAGCGGTGCAAAAAGCATGTGTAAGTTTAGAAAATGAAGCAGTTGGGTTAGGTTATTATGGCAAGAGCGTAATGCGCAGTGAAGAATTAATTGAGTATATAAAAACCCCAAAGTGGGATAGAATATTTAGAATTAAAGATGCGCTGATGGCGGGTGTGAGTGTGAAGAGAATTTGTGAAAGTACTTTGATAGACCGATGGTTTATTTATCAGATTCAAAAAATATGCGAGTGCGAAAAAAAGATTGCCGAACATAATTTTGCATCACTGCCGGAAGATTTATTAAGAGAGGCGAAAATGCTGGGCTTTACAGATGAACAAATGGTGCGCATCATGCAGGATGGTGAATCGGACGATTTATATGAACGCAGAAAAGAACTGGGCATCACCCGTGTTTTTAAAATGGTGGATACCTGCAGTGCTGAATTTGAGGCTAAGACACCTTATTTTTATTCAACTTTTGAAAACAAATCTGAGGGACTAAACTCGAATGAATCTGTTTCATCTTCAAAGAAAAAAATAATTGTACTTGGTAGTGGACCAAACCGCATAGGCCAAGGGATTGAATTTGATTATTGCTGTGTGCATGGTTTGCTTGCTATAAAAGAATCAGGCATGGAAGCCATCATGGTAAACTGTAATCCTGAAACAGTTTCTACCGATTTTGACATGGCTGATAAATTGTATTTTGAGCCGGTATTCTGGGAACATATCTGGGAAATAATCGAGCATGAAAAACCCGAAGGTGTAATTGTTCAATTAGGCGGGCAAACTGCATTAAAACTTGCAAAAAAATTAACAGAAAAAGGTGTAAAAATAATCGGTACTTCTTTCGATAGTATGGATATAGCTGAGGATCGTGGCCGCTTTAGCGATATTTTAAAGGAGCTGGAAATACCTTATCCAAATTATGGTACAGCTTACGATACGGACCAGGCAATAGAAGTGGCAAAAGAAGTTGGCTACCCTGTCTTGTTGCGTCCAAGTTATGTGCTTGGTGGACAAAGAATGCGCATTGTTTTAAATGATGATGAACTTGAAAAAGGTGTATTGAGTTTATTAAAGCATTTGCCCGGTAATAAAATATTGATCGATCATTTTCTTGATCGTTGCCAGGAAGCAGAAATAGATGCCATTTTTGATGGAGAAGATTTCCATGTGATGGGATTAATGGAACATATAGAACCTGCCGGTATTCACAGCGGAGATAGCAATGCAGTTTTGCCTCAGTTTAACCTCACGCCATTGGTGGTTCATGCAATGGAAGAGTACGCAGAAAAAATTGCCAGAACCTTAAAAATTAAAGGGCTTATCAATATTCAGTTTGCCATAAAAGATGGAAATGTTTTTGTGATAGAGGCGAACCCCAGAGCAAGTCGTACTACTCCTTTTATTGCTAAAGCATATGGTATTCCGTACCTCAATATTGCAACTAAGGTTATGCTGGGAGTGGCCCAACTGAAAGATTTTACTTTCGAGAAAA
>JANXTN010000094.1 GCA_025352435.1 Ferruginibacter sp.
TACGGCAGTAAAAAAGATTTTGCAAAAGCAGTTTATAAAAACGGATGGTATACTGCATCATTCAGAGAGTTCGGTAATTTCCAATTATTGATTGACAGAGAACCTCCTAAAATTGTACCCATTAGTTTTAGAGATGGAATGAATGCCGCCGGACTGAAAAGAATCCTATTCCAGATAAAAGATAACACGGAAGAAATAGTAAATTTCACTGCATTATTAGATGGGAACTGGTTGAGATTCAGTAATGATAAAGGCATAAACTTTATTTACAATTTTGATGATAAATGTACATCCGGAGCACATGAATTAAAAGTCAGTGCAACTGATCAGGTAGGAAATACAACAGATCGGACCTATCGATTTACGAGATAAGAAGTGACTTAATTTACTTCGTAATTTCTGTAAAAACCTTTGTGATATTTGTATTAAAAACAAGCATGAAAAAAGAAACTAATATCCCTCCGTTCGGCGATTTAAAAGTAGGAAAAGCGGCTCCAAAGTTTTACGGTATTGACCAAAATGGAAATACCATTGCCTTGAAAGATTTTGAAGGCAAAAGAACTGTCGTTTATTTTTATCCGAAAGATGATACACCAGGTTGTACTGCACAGGCTTGTAACCTAAGAGACAATTACAGCAATCTTTTACAGGATGGGTTTGAGATCATTGGTATCAGTCCTGACCCTGTAAAAAAGCACAAGAAGTTTGAAGAGAAATATGAATTGCCGTTTGCGTTAATTGCTGATGAAGACCACAGCATTGCGGAAAAATTTGGCGTGTGGGGCACCAAACAGTTTATGGGTAAAACATACGAGGGTATTCATCGCACCACTTTCTTAATTGATGAAAAAGGCAAGATAAAAAATATCATCACCAAGCCAGATACTAAAAATCATGCTGATGAAATTTTGGCCGCCTGGCATGAATAAACCCCGATTTTATATAAAAGAAAATTCGTGGATAGCAAGACTTGCTGCAATTAAGCTTGGCTCAAAGAGTGTAGCCATGGTTCTGGGAAAAACCATTCATTTATACGGAAGCACTAAAGACAATTTTTTGGCGGACGAGCGTTGGCTAAAGCATGAACTCTGCCATGTTAAACAGTTTACAGAGCATGGTTATGTTACTTTCACCATAAAATATTTATGGGAAAGTTTGCGGGTTGGGTACTACCATAATAAGTATGAAATGGCCGCCAGAGAAGCGGAACAAGTTTTATAGCGGTCTTAAATAGCCGCTATAAAAATCTCTTTTCTCAATTCGTCATTAAGTACTTTCTTAAATTCACCCACATTTACTTCGCCAATTTTATAAAAATAATCGGCAGACTCTAATTCTTTTTCAATGTTAACTAGATTAATTTTTTCAATTATTTCTTTCTTACGGCTACTTACGAAAACTTTTATTGAAACATCATTTGTAAAAGCTGGCTTGTGTTGCTGATGCAGTTTTTTATTATCGTAAGAGTACCCATACGAAAGTGCTGAAATATCTGATAATACGGCCGCTCCCGTTGGGTGACTACCTGCACCACGGCCCATAAAAAACTGTTCTCCGGAGATCAAACCTTCTACTAAAACGCCATTAAACTCATTGTCAACTTTGGACAGATGATTTTGAGAGGTAACAAATTTTGGAAGAATATAAGCAGCTAACTTATCATTAGTTAATTGTTTTATAGTTGGCACAAGTTTGATGCTGTAGCCATTTTCTTTTGCAAATAAAATATCATTTTGTTGCAATGTTGTAATACCAAAACGCAGCAATTCTTCATGCTTTAAAATAACGCCGAATGCATGTAAAGAAAGAATAATCGTTTTATACATAGCATCAAATCCTTCCACATCGCTTGTTGGGTCAGTCTCTGCAAAACCTTTTTCCTGCGCATTTTTTAATGCTTCGTTATAAGAGATATTTTCATTAATCGTTTTTGTTAGGATATAATTTGTTGTGCCATTAAATATCCCTGAAACACGATTTAATTCTTCGTTATCAAAATATTCTTCTAACGTTCTTATAATGGGAATGCTGCCGCAAGCGCTTGCTTCGTACAATAAAGAAACGTTGTTTTCATTTTTTAGCGCAAGCAATTCTTCTAAATGGAGGCCGAGCATTTTTTTATTTGCTGTTACAACATGTTTTCCTTTTTTAAGCGCTGCGCTTACAATATTCAATGCTTCATCAGCATCATCAATCAACTCGACCACTACATTTATTTCT
>JANXTN010000032.1 GCA_025352435.1 Ferruginibacter sp.
AAAGCTGCTCAGACAGTTGGAGGTGATGTCAGAGGAAAACAATCTGCAGCTATTTTGGTAGTAGCAGGCAAAGCAAGCGCACAACCATGGAACGATAAACTGATAGATTTGAGAGTTGACGATAATGCGCTGCCCCTTGTAGAACTTGAAAGACTACTTAGTTTATACAGAGCTTACGAACACATGGATAAGGGTGACTTGGCAACAGAAAAAAATGATATGAAACTGGCAATGGACGAATACGGCGCTGCAATGAAAATGTTTCCTAAAAACCTTGAAATGCAATACTGGACTGCCATTACACTTGCCAACAATAAAAAAGTAAAAGAGGCAACAGCCATGTTGCAGAAAATTTATTTGCAGGATGCAAACTGGAGAGAACTTACTAAACGTTTGCCTAAAGTAAATTTATTAAACGTAAGTGGGGAAGAGTTTAAAGCATTGATAAAGTAATTATTTGGAAGTTAATTTCTCCAGCATTGCATTGCTCATTGCCTCTGAGTAAATACCATAGCCATTTACGAGGAGACCTTTTATGTTGTGGGCATGAGAAGAAATGGCATATAATACTGCCTGGTCTGATGGATCTTCATCAACATCGAATCGAAAAGATTTATCAATTACAAATTCGTGTGGTTGTAGGCTTTTATTGCCTGCAATACATTCGAGGCAATTTTCTTTTAGATTGAAATCCTGTGTATATCCCTGCTTTTTCAAAGCATTGATTGCTTGACTCAGTGTATCGTAATTTTCCATGTTGGTTTATTTATTTTAATCAATGTACGATTAATATAAAAACTGTCGGTTGCAGGGAGATTTTTGCTGACCATATTCTCCAAATTGAATAATCTCTGTTTTATAAATGGATATTAAAAATTACCGTTTATCAATTAGACATCATATTAAAATAGTGTCATTTATGGCATTTATAAAAATATAAACAATGAGAACAAACCATGAAATCGATTACAAAATTTTTGGAGAATAATTACAATACGTAGAAATAGAACTTGACCCACAGGAAACAGTAATGGGAGAACCCGGAGCATTTATGATGATGGATGCTGAGATACAGATGAATACCATTTTTGGTGATAGTCTCAAAACAGCAATAACGGTGGAATTTTAGGAATGCTGATGAGTGCAGGGAAACATTTGCTTGTAGGCGAAAATTTATTCATGACTGCATTTACAAACCTTGGGCAAGGTAAAAAAAGAGTAAGTTTCGCAGCACCATATACAGGTAAAATTATTGCACTCGATCTTGCACAGTTAAATGGAAAAATAATTGCGCAAAAAGATGCTTTTTTATGTGCAGCAAAAGGAGTAAGCGTTGGCATTGAGTTTCAACGCAGGCTTGGTACAGGCATTTTTGGTGGCGAAGGCTTTATAATGCAAAAGCTGGAAGGCGATGGAATGGCCTTTGTACATGCAGGCGGTTATGTTACAGAGCGCACTTTGCAACCCGGAGAAGTTTTAAAAATAGATACCGGATGTGTGGTCGCTTATACTGATGGAATTGACTTTGATATTGAATTTATAAAAGGCATCCGCAACTTTATGTTTGGTGGCGAAGGCTTATTTTTTGCAACGCTTCGTGGTCCAGGTAAGGTTTGGATTCAATCTTTACCCATCAGCAGACTGGCGGGGAGGCTTATGCAATACGGCTTAGGTAGCAGAAAAGAAGAAGGAAGTATTTTAGGTGGGTTAGGGAATTTGCTGAATGGAAGAGAGTAGAAGATGTTATTGCAAATAAAAAGCGCTCATAAAAATAAGCGCTTTTTTATACAATTTATCTTCTTACATTACTAACTTTCCTTTTTAATTAAAACAATTCTCCCTCTGTCTGCAGCATAGATTTCGTTAAAAAATTTTAGAACATTATTATATTCATTTTTAGAAAAATAGCCTGCCGTTCTTTCATTTTTTCTAACAACCTCTATAAAGTTATCTTTCACATAAAATGTAATACTATAAGCACCGTAATTGTTTTTTATAGAAACATTTTTAGGCATGGCTTCCACAACATAATTAGCCGGTATAGCAATTTTGATAGAGTCTTCATCCAGGTAAGAAGAATTAAATTGCAAATCATATTTCCTGTCATTGTCCTCCAATAATTTGCTGGATGATTTATTAAAAAAATTAGGTGCTATAAACAATCTCCTGCCTGTAATGTTTGCATAGTTTGGAGATGTTATGGACAGTTTTTCTATGACTTCCGGCAACATGCCTTTGTTTTCTGTGTACTCAAAATTTTCAACAGAATAAGTTGGTAAACTGAGGGTATTATTGAGGTAACGTTTTTTTTCATATGCTGTAGCTTCATGCATTAACCCATGCATATCATCCTGCTGCAGCCCGGTAAATCTGGTTACTACTTGTGCGGTCAAAGTGCCCTCTTCATTTATAACAGCATCCACTTTTCTTATCTGTAAATTATCAGCTGTTTTGTAGAATGGCGTTCTTACAACATGCCCACCATCATCATCAATTAACAGCGCTTTCCTATTGCCCGTAAAACTCCCCATGTAACCTGCACTTACGGTTTGGCTTGTGCACTCCAGCCACATAGTGTCTTTTGGTAAAGGCACGCATACAATTGCATGGTTAAAATAAGGAGATGGAAAATCTTCTTTTAATCCACTCCTGTTTTCACCTGCAGTAATGAGCACATATTTTCCCGCTATATTTGCTTCTTTTAGCAGACTGACCATATAATTGGATAATGCTTTGCAGTCTCCATATTTTTTTGTCGCTACATAATTTGCATCAAATGGTTGCCAGCCACCAATACCAAGTTGTATGCTTATATATCTGGTGTTTTTTTGCAGGTAATCATACAACACTTTAATCTTTTCCTTGGGATTACTCAATCCATCTGTGAGCCTGTGAACATCTTGCTTCACATTATCAGGGAGCTGCTGCCTGTTGTTATTAAGCGTATTTATAAATTTACCCAGATTTGCCCATGAGCTCATATCTCCCGGGTAATCTTCTAATTCAAATTGAGACGGCGCAATAATTACCGTAGGTGAAAGTTCTTCCCAACCCGGCTGATAGGGTTCATGCACCAATGCCAAAAGCCTAGTCGTTTTCCATTCATAACTTTTTTTAGAACTGCTTGCTGTCAATACTGGTTTGTCTTTGAATGCAATCTGCTTTATGCGTAACTCAAAATCTACAGGCGTCTCCACAAAAAATGCACTTTGCTCTACACTCAGTCTCGTATCTTCCAACGGATCCCATCTTGGTAAAAAGAAAATCCCATTTAGCTCTTGTTCATCTTCATATTCTACTGTGTATGGATATTGGTTGTAATAAAAATTATGGCGTTTTATTCTGTTGTCAGAGATGAGGCTTACATTATCAGAGGCCGAATAATCTCCAATATCTTTTTTCCTTACAGATTTTATTTCTTTGCCGGCTGCATCGTACAGGTGTCCTGATATGTTTTCAAGACTTTGCAGTTTATCATAATAATTTTGATAAGATGCAAATTTTGCACCTTCTTCATTTAATATCGTAATAGCATACTTATGTGTAACAACCGCTTTGGATTTCGATTTAATATTCACCCTTAATTCTTCAAAACGCTTTACCGCATCTGCATTTATTTTTAAAGAATCTGCTATGGTAGCTGCATTGTATTTTTGACAAAAACTTTTTTGGTTGATGAAAAACAGCATACAGATCAGTAATCTCTTCATAATATTATTTAATCTTTTTAAAAACGATTTGCTCGCTTTGTTTTTTTACGATCTGCCCATAAAACTCTCGCAGAGATTCATAATCCTCTGAAGAAAAAACTGCTTTGTTAAACCTTAACAGGCATTTTAAATAAATATTATTCGCATCCTTGCTCACAATATATTCAAACAAGCCCTCATCCTCATTGTATTTCATTTTTGCAGATTTGGGTATTTCATCCACCTTATAACCTTTTGGAATTTCCATGTTTACTATAATAACTTCTTCTGTTTTATAAGGCATCTCTACAGGGTAGTTTCTTGTGGCAGCAGTAAAGGGGTTTGTTTTGTAAGCTTCGCCAAACAAGGGGTTAAAGTAAACAATATCTTCATTAAGGTTAAAAGAAAAATCATACGCAATCTTCATTTTTTCATCGGGATTTTTTAAAGAATCCAGTCTGTTATTGGTTAATGTAATGTCGTAACTAAAACCGTCTTTTATTTTTTTAAAATAGTTATCTATTTCGTTGTCTTTAGTATCTTCTCTAAAATTATAAGATTCATAATATCCAAGGTTAGAGGTAAACGAACCCTGTAAATTCTTGCCATCGTCGCTATTGGAAATAAAAATAGAAGTCAGTTTACTTTCGGTTAAACTATCAGCCAATAAATTAACTAGAGTGGGCGGATCATTAATTAATCTTCCATAACCATTGTAGCAGTATTGAGGTAAGTAATTAAAACCAAGTTTTTTTCTAGTGGCATCCAGCATGTAAACTTTGTTATTTATAGTAACCCTTGCAACTACATAATTAAATTTTTTAATTAAGGGATACATCTCATAAGCCTTTCCGTTATCTGTAGTGCTTAGTAAAACCGGGTCAGCATTTATCTGCGCCTTTTTTAGCATGGCAATAAGCAGCAAATTTATTTCTGCCACGTTTCCTTTTTTAGATGAAAAAGATCTCTTTAAATTTTCGGGTAAATAAAGTGCATTATAATCTGTACAGGTAAAATTATTCCGCACGTAATTAAAAATACTTTTAGCATTGTTTAAGGCATCGTTGCCTTTCAATATGCCGTTTAATTCGTCGCTCATCCAGTTATTTTTACCTGATAAATCGGCACCAAACTGCTCATCTTTCATTAAAGTTGTAACCAATTCATTCCATGTAGACATGTAAGGTTTCGGAGGAGCTTCAGGATAATTTAAAGACCTTAATTGAAATTCTATTTTAGAAATATAATTGCTTGTAGTAGTGGTAAATTTTTCTTTTAGCATTGGTTTTAAATCAGCCAATGACCATTTTAAATGATTGGTGGTAGCACGATACACGCCTACTTCTGATCTCCCAGTTCCGTTATTAAATAAAAGATTGAAAGCTTTAAAGCCTTGTTCTGTTTCGGGTTTCAAATCATAATAACCACCAGGTAAAAATATAAAATCAAATAATGTTGGTACTGTTATTTCGTACTCACTTTGTAAAACCGGCACCTTATCCTGAAAATACCAGCTTCTTAAATTGTATGCATTTTTAGAAACAATGGTGTAAGTATATTCTATTATGCATCCTTCTTTTAAATTTGGTAATGTAAATTTCTTTATGCTGTATTCTTTTGATGCCTTATCATTGAATACAGATTCCTTATCCATTTTTGTAGGTACAACAACGTTGTTTTCCAGGTTGTACGTTACAGCTTCAATTCTATCTACCTTGTCTTCCAGGTTGTTTCCTTTATATAGCGGAATTTCTACGGTAGCAAGATCAAACTGATTTTTGTTTAGTATCCTTATTTTTTTGTGATACACATATTCAATGTTAAACCAATCTGCATTATCAGTAACATAGGTGGCCACACCCTTATCAAATAAAATCACAGCTTGCGCATTGCTGTCAATGCTGTAAATTTTTGGTGCAAAATCCTGCTGGGTAACAGAGCCAAACTTATATTTAGACAGAGAAATTTTTTGAGCAAACACAGCAGTTGCTAAAATAACAAATGTTATAAGGAGGTATAAATGCCTCATAGGATATTAATTTTAGTAGTAACGAATATAATCAATTCATATTGTAAACCATTTCTATTCAATAAAATATGTTTCTCAAATAATTCAGTTTAATTAGTCTTCCATTATAAAAAACAAACTTTTACATTTGTTCCAAACTAATTTCTACATGCAGGATCTACAGGATTTTTTAGTGCCTATTTCTTTTTCGGTTATTAATGAAGATGAAGGTTATGTAAACGGGCAACTGGGTGCACATATTATGACACAAAAAGATGAAGACTTTGATGTTGCCAATGCAGATATTGTAATTATTGGTGTAAAAGAAACAAGGGGAAATGGAACTGCAGAAAAGGAAAACAATGCAGCAGATATTATTCGCAGGCAATTATACAGGCTGCATTACTGGCATACAGATATTAAAATTGCTGATGCGGGAAATATAGAAATAGGCGCCAGTATTGCTGATAGTTATGCGGCAGTGAGAACAGTGTTGGAAGAATTGTACAGGCTTAATAAAACTGTGGTGATCTTAGGTGGCTCACATGATGTAACGCTTGC
>JANXTN010000104.1 GCA_025352435.1 Ferruginibacter sp.
AAAATAGTTTTCGCATTATTGCTTTTGGTGGGGTTTACATCTTTAAAGGCTCAATATTATTACAAAGATCTTGTAAGCAATGCACAGGTTGTCGCAGATATGAAAAATTACAAAACCAATAAAATAAAAAAGATAGTTTTAAAAAGCTATGAAGATAATGGTGAAGCAAGCGAAGGTTTCTTTTGTAAAAAAGAATTGAATAGAGATTACACAAAATCTGAATTGTATACTAGGGCAGCTATATCAGCAGCCTCCCTTTTCACTTCTACATTTGATAAGGATGGGAAACTATTAAACACATATGACAGTTCACTCTTGTCTGTTACACAAATTGTTTACAGCTACACTTCCGACAATTTAATCAGTTCAATAAAATCCTCAGTTCGCTCTACAGATGAGGATTTTAATAATGAAATTAAAGAAGAACATTTTTATACTTATGAGAACGGTAAACCTGCTAAAATTGTAAGAGTTAAAAATGGTAGAGATACCACCAACATCCTGTTTGCATTAGATGATAAAGGAAATGTAACTATTGAAAAAGATACAAAAAACGGCACCAAGTTTTTTTATTACTACGATTCAAAAAACAGACTTACGGACATTGTGCAGGCCAACGAATACAGCCGGCGAGCGAAGCCCGATTACATATTTGAATATAACAATTCAGGATTAATTACCCAGATGACCGCTGTAGAAGAAGGAAGTAAAAGTTATTATGTATGGAAGTATAGTTATGAAAATGGCTTGCGTATGAAAGAGCGCTGCTTTACAGACGAGCGTAAATTAATGGGAAGTGTAGAATATGAATATAAGTAGCTTGTTTTGACAATTGACGATTGACAAATGTACATGTGTACTTCGTTGAAGAACGCCAATGACAACAGACGACAGACAATGCATAATCCTTTGACATGAGAAAAAAAACTTACTCTGAACTATCAACTATAACCCATCAACTATCAACCTTATTCTCAGCTCAAGTACTTTATTAGTAAAATCACTACGCCGTACAAAACTGTTGTAACAAACAAACCCTTTCCAGTTTCGTCTCTGCGTGCGTTTACATACATAGTAAAAAAGAAAGCATTCATCATTAACGAAACGCTCAAGGCTGCTGTTAGAATTCCATGCCCGGGTTGCGTGTAAATAAACTGCAGCACTTCTTTAAAACTCAGCATTCCAAATTTATAATACTTCAATAGAAATAGCCCCACAAGAGGAGCTATTAAACCGAGAATACAGCCGTAAATGAAGTTGTCTTTTTTAAACATCCTAAAATAGTTTGCTTTTTTCAAGCAGTGCTTTTAGCTTGTAATTTGTAAGGTCAAACTGCACAGGCACTACACTCACATAATTATTTTCCAGTGCCCATACGTCGGTGTCTTTTGCTTTGTCAAAGTTTTTAAACTCACCGGTAAGCCAATAATATTTTTTCTTGTGTGGATCTAATCTTTCATGAAATTCTTCTTCATATTTTGCATAAGCCTGCTTGCAAATTTTTATTCCTTTTATTTTATCTCCTGCAGGAATGTTCACATTTAAAAGTAAATGTTTGTCTATCTTCTTTCCCATTACTCCCTTCACAATCGTAGATACAATTTGTTTTGCTGATGAAAGGTCAGCATCGTAACTATAATCCATCATAGAAAAACCAATGCTTGGAATACCTTCAATGCTTGCTTCCATAGCGGCAGACATGGTACCACTATATATTACATTGATAGAGTGATTAGCACCATGGTTTATTCCGCTTAAACAAATATCCGGTTTGCGATGAAGGATTTTGTCTACAGCCAGTTTCACACAATCAACCGGTGTTCCGCTTGTAGTCCAACTTTCCATGCCTTCAAACATATCAACCTTGCGCATGCGTAAAGGAAAACCAATTGTAATTGCATGGCCCATTCCGCTCTGCGGTTTATCTGGCGCTACCACTACCACACGGCCAAAATCTTTTACTGCTTCCACCAATGCACGAATACCCGGCGAAGTAATATCATCATCATTCGTTATTAAAATAATAGGTTTTTCTTTTACCTTTTTTTCTATACACTTCTTCGCTGCTGCTTTCTTAACCATTACTAATTTTTCTATTTTTTCTTGCCTCAATAAAACTGCCTATAAATGCTATCAATGCTACTGCGTTACTCAAAATGCATGCAAGAAATACATATTTTTTATCAACCCAATCCTGCACTTTTAAAAAACGCATAATGCACATTACAAGCAATAAAAGCGTGAGCACAACAACGACATGAGCTACAACTTTATTGTGGTTTGCTACGCCTTTATGCATTATCAAAAACAATACACCAAACGCCGCAGGTATAAGAGCTGTTAAAGAATGTGAACCGTCAGATGCGGCTATACCAAAGTAACCGTAAAGCCCCGCCGCTATTAATACTACTGCATTTAAAAGATTTGCTGATGCTGCTTTCATTTTTATTTTATTTTGATTGCAAATATAAACGTAAAAAGCAAATAAGCAGGGTGTAATGCTGCTTAGTGTTTTATAACAAATGTTTTCGTTACTTCAATTTGATTTGTAAAACTTCAGCAATTAAAGTACTTTCAATATCTAAACCTACTAACATGAAAGAACAAAACTTCGCTAACCATGCACAAATTGTACCTGCGTTTCATTACGGATTATTAGGAGGTATTCTTGTGTTAATTGCATTTTCTTGTCTAAATCTTTATCGCCACTATAGCGCAGGCTTAGGATTAATGATACCATCTATAGCTTTACTCGGTAGTGTATTGTTGCTAGCAGTTGCATTTTCAACAAGAGCGTTTGCATTAAAAGCACAAGACAGAGCTATTCGTGCAGAAGAAAATTTAAGGTATTTTGCTATCACCGGTAAGTTGCTTGATAGTAAATTAAGACTAGGTCAAATCATTGCTTTGCGTTTTGCTCCTAATAATGAATTTGTAGACCTTGCACACCTAGCTGTTGAAAAAGATATGTCTCCAAAAGAAATTAAGCAGACTATAAAAACCTGGAAAGGAGATTATCATAGAGTATAATCTTTGAGAAGTTTTGGGGCTGTTAGCGCCTCAGTTTAAATAAACTTCAGTTCGGGCTGTATGTAGTAGTGCCTTTTCTACATTTCATGTAGGTAAGGCAGCTACTACGGCCCATCCCGCAGTCCTTCAGCATTTTATTTTATCAGCAAATACGGAAAGGTCTAAAAATACCCTCTCAATTTTTCTTCTAAATCATCGGGCATTTTTGCACGTTTCATTGTTCCTGCTTCCATAAAATATAGTATCACATTTCCTGCATTCAAAAGTTTATCCTGTTCATTAAAAATTTCAAAAAAGAAATTTATGGCATGGCCTGTAGGCATTTCTCTCAGTGTAGTTTTCACCGTAATTAAGTCATCATATTTTGCCGGGCGTAAAAACTTACTGTTCATTTCCACAACAGGCATTATGATTCCCATTGCCTCTATGTCTTTGTA
>JANXTN010000106.1 GCA_025352435.1 Ferruginibacter sp.
ATGTTATAAAAAAATAGCAAACTAATTTATGGCTACCAAAAAAACACCTCTAAAACAAGTAAAAAAGCCTGTGAAGAAATCTGCTCCTGTAGCAGCAAAATCGAAACCGGCGCCAGCAAAAAAATCAGTACCTGCAAAAAAGGTAGTCGTAGCTAAAAAAGCGCCTGCGAAAGCAGCTGCAAAAAAGGTGGTTGCAAAACCGACAAAACCGGTAGCAAAAAAAGTTGTAGCAGCAAAATCTAAACCGGCAGCAAAGGCTGTGACTAAAGTGGTGGTTAAACCTGTAGCAAAAAATGTCAAAAGTGTAGTGAAGCCGGTTGTCAAGGCAGCGGCAAAATCAAGTAACAAGCGTACGCCCGTAGCTTCGGCTAAAAAGGTAGTTCCGCAAAAACCAGTAAAGCAATTGCCTAAGAAGATAGAAACAAAAAAAGTAGCGCCTAAAGCACAACCCGTTAAAAAAGTACCTACTAAAGTAGCAGCGGTAAAGTCCCCCGCAAAAGTTGTGGAGATTACTAAGCCTGCACCAAGAGCTGCACCTGCAAAACCTGTAGTGCAGAAGCCGGTGGTACTTCCAAAAATAAATACAAAAACATCTCGCAAATATGAACCTGATTTTACTAAATCAGTTTTGGACAAAGCACCTGCGGATGCCGGAGCACCAATTGTCATGTATGGTGATGCAGATCTAGCGGAGTTTAAAGAATTGATTCAACGTAAGTTGGGCTCAGCTAAAAAGGAATTGGCTTATTTGCAAGGACTTATTACCCGTAAAGATGATATGGGGGGAGATGAAGGAGATGGTCGTTACATGACAATGGAAGATGGTAGTTTAAGTATGGAAAGAGAGCAAATCAGTCAGATGGCTAGTCGTCAGATTACATTTGTGGATCACCTTGAGAAGGCGTTGATGCGCATTGAAAATAAAACATACGGTGTTTGCCGTATAACAGGTAAACTAATAGATAAAGCAAGGTTACGTGCTGTGCCGCATGCTACATTAAGCATAGAGGCAAAAATGAGCGGAGGAAGATAATAAATGAATCTCCAAATTATAAAGTCAACGGCTATTTCAATCTTCGAAATAGCCGTTTTCTTTTGACCGTTGCTACATCAATTTATCAAAAAGGTAAAAAGGATTCTCTACCAAAATTTAAATCCTGATATTATTTAGTTTATTGCAAGTTTTCATTTTACTTTTACGCCTAGCTGCATTTCAAAACATTTAATTCTAGCAGATGCCTTTTGGCTTTGCTAAATTGAATATATACTGCCGAAGAGGGCTGAGGGCTGGAAGTGAAAATAATTTTATGAAGAACGAATAAAAGATTGTAACGTACAGCCCGGACTAAAGATGAAAAGTGGTAAGCGATGAAAGCCCCAAAAATTTAAATTCATAAAAAAAAAAATATGGTTGATGTTATTTTAGGAATGCAATGGGGAGATGAGGGAAAGGGTAAAATTGTAGATTTTTTTGCTAAGGATTATGATGTGATCGCCAGGTTTCAAGGCGGACCAAATGCGGGACACACATTATATGTGAACGACAAAAAAATTGTGTTGCACCAAATACCGAGTGGTATTTTTCATGCGGATAAAATAAACCTGATTGGGAATGGTGTTGTGTTAGATGCTGTTACTTTAAAAAAAGAGTGTGAATCTGTGGCGGCATTTGGGGTAGTTTATAAAAAGAATCTTTTTATAAGTGAGCGTACCCATTTGATTTTACCGACACACAGGGCTTTAGACAAAGCAAGCGAACTTAGCAAAGGCACAGATAAAATTGGTAGTACATTAAAAGGTATTGGCCCGGCATACATGGATAAAACTGGTAGAAATGGTTTGCGGGTGGGTGACCTGAAGGACAAAAGTTTTACATCTCAATACATAAAACTAAGATTGAAGCACCAACGTTTATTGGACAGTTTTAATTTTCAGGAAGATATTTCCGCATGGGAAGAAGAGTTTTTTGAAGCGCTTGAGTTTTTAAAAGACCTGAATATTGTGAACGGCGAATATTTTATAAACGAAAAAATAGCTGAAGGTAAAAGAGTACTTGCAGAAGGTGCGCAAGGGAGTATGCTTGATGTAGATTTTGGTACGTTTCCTTTTGTTACGAGCAGTAGTACAATCACAGGTGGTGTATGTTCAGGCTTGGGTATAGCGCCTCAAAAAATAAAAGAGGTTATTGGTATTACGAAGGCTTATTGCACAAGAGTTGGCAGTGGTCCGTTCCCAACAGAATTGTTTGATGCAACAGGTGATTTTTTAAGGAATACAGGAAACGAGTTTGGCAGCACAACAGGAAGGCCAAGAAGATGTGGCTGGATTGATTTGGTAGCGCTGCAGTTTGCCTGTATGATAAATGGGGTTACACAAATAGTAATGACCAAGGCAGATATTCTAGACGGATTGGACGAATTAAAAGTTTGTAATTCCTACAATATTAATGGCGAAGAAGTAAGCAGAATTCCTTTTCAAATGCATAAAATGCCAATAGAAGCAACTTACCGTACTTTTAAAGGATGGCACACAGACACATCAAAAGTGAACAGCTTTGAAAATATGCCTGCTGAAATGAACACCTACATAAATTATCTGAATGAATTTTTAAAAGTTCCTGTAAAGTATATCAGCAATGGGCCGGGCAGAGAACAACTGGTAAGTATTTAGAAAATAAAAAAAAATGTCAAAATTATTTGGCTATTTAAAATTACCGTCGAAAATTTACATTCTAATCCACACAAACAATGGCAGTAAAAAAAGAAAGCGGCAAAAAGACAACTGCTCCTAAAACAGGAGAAAAAAAAGAATCAACTAAACCTAAATCATCGAAAATAAAAGACGAAGAAGAGGACGATGATTTAGATGATGAGCTGGATGAAGAAACACTAAAAAAAGGAACTAAAGGGAAAAACAAAAAAGTTTCATCAGATGATGATGATGACGATGATATAGAGGTGGCAGACGATTGGGAAAAACCTGTAGAAGATGAAGACTGGGACAAAGATTTTGACGAGTTTGATGTACCGGCTTCTAAAATAAAAAAGGCAGCAGGAAAAAAAATAAAAGATGATGATGATGATTTAAAGTTGGATGAGGATTTTAAAGAGTTTGATTTATTTGACGATGACGACGATTTAGTAGGAGGAAAAGGCGGTCGTTTTAATGATGATGATTATTAAATTTAATGAGTAAAGAAGAAAATTTTTTAAGAAGTTTTAAAATGAAAATGTTGAATTGGGCTAACCGGTTCAACATTTTTTGTTTTTTGGACAATAACAATTATTCTTTTGACGATCCCTCATTTGAATGTATTGTGGGCGTGGGTTGTGTAAGATCATACCAATTTACAGGTGAGCACGATTTAAAAAATCTTCAACATTTTTACGACATAAATGCGAGCTGGTTATTTGGTCATTTAGGATACAATGCTTTAGGTAACAGTTATAGTAAGAAGCAAAGAAAAAATGATGGTTTCAGCGATGGGTTTTTCTTTGAGCCTGAAATTATTATAAAACTATCTGTCGGCAAAATTGAGGTGCTAAAAAGTATTAAAAGTGAAAGAGAAATTTTAGCGGAAATTGAAGCAATAGAAATCCCATACAGCAAAAAAATAACTGCTCTCACAAATAAATTTACTATTAACCGGAAGCAATATATAAAGACAGTAGAAAAATTAAAAGAACACATTAAAAGAGGAGATTGTTACGAAGTAAATTTTTGCCAAAAATTTTCGGCAGAAAATACACTTTTAAATCCAATTGAAGTCTATAACAAATTAACTGAACTCTCTCCTGCGCCATTGGGGGCCTTATATAAATTTAATGATAATTATTGCATATGCGCAAGTCCTGAAAGGTTTTTGCAAAAAAAGGGTCTGCAGATTATTTCACAACCAATAAAAGGAACAACTAAACGGGATATTGATCCTGAAAAAGATAATACCAATAAAAAGCATTTAACCAGCAGCACAAAAGAGAAAAGTGAAAATGTGATGGTGGTAGATCTCGTAAGAAATGATATGAGTATGGTATGCGAAAAAGGTTCAGTTAAGGTAAAGGAGCTTTTTGGCGTATACAGCTTTCCGCAGGTACATCAGATGATAAGTACGGTGGAAGGTAAACTTGAAGCAGGAAGACAACTTACTGAGGCTATTGAAGCATGTTTTCCGATGGGTTCAATGACGGGTGCACCAAAAATGCGTGTGATTGAGCTGATAGAGGAATACGAATTTTCTCAAAGAGGATTATTCTCGGGTAGTATTGGATACATAACTCCGGAAGGAGATTTTGATTTTAATGTCGTGATAAGAAGTATTTTTTACAACACAAAAAACAAGGAAGTCTCATTTTTTGCAGGAAGCGGAATCACTTTTTATAGCGATCCGGAAGAAGAATATGAAGAATGTATGTTGAAAGCAAATACTATGATGAAAATACTTACGATGTAATTTTCAATAATTAAGATTTTCCTCTTTTTTCTTTCTTAGATTTATACTGCATCGTATTGTTAGGCATATCAGCATCTCCAAGTAAAAATTGCACACACTCATTCAATATCTGATATTTTGTAGATAAGAACTGACGCATTTTATCCTGTGGTAAAATGAGCTCATACTTACCGTTGGAAGCAATCTGGTTATCAAACAATGGATTGTAGCGGTTAAAGGAAACAATGTCCATTGAAATATTTTTTGCAATAATTACAGAATTAAATTTACCTGCAATCGTTTCTGTCTCGGCATTTCCCATTTCTTCTACTGACAGCGTAGGCTTGTTTATATAAGGATTTACTGCAGTTCCCCCACTTGAGCCGATCCTAAAAGATGTGTTACCATAACCTGCACTGCCACCACCTGTTTCCATTATATAATGAGTAGCAATGAATTTTTTTACATGGTTTCTGCTTTCTTCAGGAAGATTATATTGTAACGCCCAAAAATTTCTACTACCACTTCTTTGTATGGCAGAAAAAACTCTTCCTGCACCACCATTATAAGCTGCAATCACCAGTAACCAATCATGCGTTTGTTTGTATAGCGAAAGCAAATATCTAGCGGCGGCATGTGTGCTTTTAAAATAATCTCTCCGCTCATCTACCATCCCATTTACCACTAAGCCGTTTTCTCTTGCTGTATAGGGCATAAACTGCCAAGGACCGCCTGCACCAACCCAACTGGTAGCATTGGTTTGTAAGTTGCTTTCAATAACTGCGAGATATTTTAATTCTTTGGGCAAGCCGTATTGAGTAAAAATATTATCTATTAAATTAAAATAAGGCATGCACCAACTTTTCATTCCTGACAATTGTTTGCCATGTGATCTCAGATAATCCTGCATAAAAGATTCTGCCTGAGGTGCCACCTGTGAGGAGTAAGGCATAGAAGCATTGTAAGAAGATGTAGGAAAAAGATTTTTAAAACCATACCGGGTAAGCTTGCTGAAATACTGGATTTTATCTTTTTGAGGTAAAGCCTTGGTTTCAATTATTTCATCAATAATTTCTTCTTCCTCTTTGATAATGGTAGCTGTGGTATCCATTAACGCTATCTTTGCTTTTGCCGGGTGAGTTTGAGCATAACCGACATTAATAAAAAGGAGCAACGTAAAATATGTAGATATAATTTTAATCATTTTTTAAAGCCTTTTTTGTCAGGCTCAAAAGTGTCTCAGAGATTTGCAACAAAAGTAACTCTTGTTTTTTATTACATAAAACTTGAATACCAAAAGGCATGTTATTACTGTGTGAAAATAACGGCAGTGCTATTGCAGGAACCCCGGTAATATTTGCAAAGACTGTATAAATATCAGCCAAATATACAGCTATTGGGTCCTTGGTATTAACCCCTATTTTAAATGCTGTGGTTGGGCTTACGGGCATTATCAACCCATCGAAAACTGAAAATATTTTATCTACTTCTTTTATCAATAAATTTCTTATTTGCTGTGCTTTACTGTAATATGCATCATAATATCCTGCACTCAAAACAAAAGTTCCGAGCATAATCCTTCGCTTGACCTCTGCTCCAAATCCTTCTGAGCGGTTCGTCAAATACGATTCAGCTAAATTGTTGGGTTCAATGCTACTATGGTATCCATACCTAATTCCATCATATCTATTTAAATTACTGCTGGCTTCTGCGGTTGTAAGAACATAATAAACAGGGATAATATAGTCTAAAAGATCAAAATCAATTTCCGTTACCTCATGACCTGCAGTTTTAAGTGTATCGATGTAAGATTTTATTTGCGAAGCGATTTCCTTATCTAATCCTTCATGCTCCAGCGCTTGTTTAAAATATGCAAATTTGTAATCTTCTTTTACAGCAGGGGTGCACATTGGTTCCGGGTTCATAGTGCTGTCCATCTTATCGTGCCCACTCATTATATCAAGTAATAATTTTACATCCTGCACCGATTTTCCAAAAATTCCTATTTGGTCAAACGAAGATGCGTAGGCAACCAAACCATACCTAGAAATGGTTCCGTAACCTGGTTTTAATCCTATAATTCCGCAAAAATCTGCTGGTTGTCGCACGGAACCGCCCGTATCACTTCCTAAGGAAAGCATGCACATATTTGCTTGCACAGCTACCGCACTGCCCCCTGATGAACCTCCGGGAACTTTCATTTCATCTAATGCGTTTAGTACTTTTCCATAAGCTGAATTTTCGTTGGTGCTTCCCATGGCGAACTCATCGCAATTGCAGTTGCCAATTATGATTGCATCCTCATCTATCAAAAATTGCAAAGCAGTCGCCGTGAAAAGAGACTGAAAATTCTGAAGAATTTTTGAGGCTGCAGTTACTCTGTGGTCTCTGTAACAAATAACATCCTTAATGGCGATTACAACTCCGTGTAGTTTTTTTAAAGGCTTTCCTTCCCGGCGTATTAAGTCTAATAAATTTGCCTTTTCTATTGCCTCCTGTCTGTAAACTTCTACAAAGGCATTGAGATGTTTTTTTTCCCAAATCTTGTCTAAATAATAATTAACAGCATCAAGGCATGAATATTTTTTATTGATAAGGCTTAAGTGATACTCATGAACAGTAGTAAAAGAGAACATATAAAGGCTTATATTTTGGCTATAAAAAAAGTCGAAAAACGCAGATCAATTGAATGATACAGCGATTTTCGACCTCTATTTAATTAATATTAATCTACGCGTTTTTAAGAAGGTCTTCTTTCATTTGCTGCAATTTAAGCTCTTGTAATCTTATTTCTTCTGCTGTTGCTGATGTACGAACATCTTTCTCTTTCATACCTTCTTCAATCTCGTTTTTCACGTTATTTTTTGCATCATTAAACTCTCTCATTCCTTTCCCAACACCACGCATAAGTTCCGGAATTTTTTTACCGCCGAACATTAGAAGAACTACAAGTATTATGAGGATCCACTCGCTGCCACCCGGCATTGAGATTAAAAAAATTGTATTAAGTATCATATCATTGGTTTTGAAGTGTAAAGATAAACGTTTTTATAAATGCGCCAGTTTGATTGTTATTTTATTATTTGGTTTAACTGTGTATTAACTAAGGTAAATTTTATGCCAAGTTCCCGTATTTGTGGTATTAAAATAATTTAGTTAGTCCTATAACAGGAGTAAAAAAACTGAAAAGAGGCTGTCTCATAAGTAGACGGCCTGTTTTTTATTTTCAGAAAATTAGGATGGTTTTTCCATATCGTGGATGTATAACTAAAGAGCTTGTTTTTTGCAGCAGGTTTTACTTACTTTTTGTCTTTACTGTATGGCAA
>JANXTN010000142.1 GCA_025352435.1 Ferruginibacter sp.
GTGCGGTGCTCCTACAACCACAGCAATGCCATCTGCATACAATTTTATTTTATCAATTGCGGCATAGCATTTCTCTACAAAATCATTAAAGTATAAAAAGTCTCTTGCAGGATAACCGCATACAGATAGTTCACTAAATAGAATAACATCCCCCTGTTGTTCTTTTGCTTTTATAATTGCTTCAATTATTTTAGCAGTGTTCGCCTCAATATTACCCACATGATAATTCTGTTGTGCTAAAAATATTTTCATTGCTGTCTGTTTGTTCCCGTAAGTTTGAATTTTATAATTTTATACTGTAAAGTTAAATATCTAAAGTATGCGGTTGTTATTTGGTTTCATATTAATTGTTGCAATTGTTTCATGTAATACAAAGAAAAAAATTCCAGACGTTTCATCTGTAAAAGTGCAGTTAAATACCAGGCGTTTTGAGCAACAGTTTTTCGCAATTGATACGAATAATATTATACCGCAATTAGATAAACTTATTGCATCCTATCCCGCCTTCGGAGAAAATTTTATGGGAACTATTTTAGGTATTGATCCTAAATGGTCAACAGATACAACGGCTACTTACATAAAACAGTTTATGGCTTACAGCCGAAATGTTTTTGATACTTCTCAGAAATACTTTAAAGATTTTACGCCCTATGAAAATGAAATAAAAAGAGGTTTACAGTTTGTGAAATATTACTATCCAAATTACAAAATCCCGACAAAAATAATTACCTACTTAGGACCCACAGATGGTTATGGAGATATTTTAGATGATGATGTTTTTTATGTGGGATTGCAGATTCATCTTGGAAAAGATTTCCCTTTATATAAAACAAGTTTAGTTCGGGAAACTTATCCGGATTATGTAACCGCCCACTTTACTCCGGAATATATTTCAGTTAATTGTTTAAAAAATATTGTTGCTGATATGTATCCTGAAAAAACGGAAGATAAAAGAATGCTTGTACAAATGGTTGAAAAAGGAAAGCGTCTTTTTTTGTTACAGCAATTTCTACCTGAAAAAGATGAACATTTATTGATAGGATACACTGCAGAGCAAATGAAAGATTGCTATGCACACGAAGCTGCTATTTGGGATTTGTTTGTGCAAAACAATTTTTTACAGACGGCGGATAATAATCTCATAAAAAATTATGTAACAGAAGGGCCGAAAACACAGGAGTTGGGAGAAAAAGCACCGGGTAATATCGGCTCATTTGCCGGCTGGGAAATAGTTAAAAAATATGTTGCTTCGCATCCTGATATTAAACCTGATAGTTTAATGAAGATCGACGATGAAAGGATTTACGCAGAAGCGAAATACAAGCCGTAATAATTTATCTCAATAAATTCACTGTTCCTTTTAATTCTACTTTTTTAAAATCTTTATCCGTACCGGCAACTGTCCACACATACACTCCTGCAGGTTGTGGCTTACCGTTATAAGTTCCATCCCATCCTTTTAAGTACTGGTTCGTTTCAAAAACTAAAACTCCTAATCTATTAAAAACTCTAAAATAAGTAGTGTTTGCAAAGCCCACAGGAATGGCTCTAAAAATATCATTCTGTCCATCTCCATTTGGCGTAAATGCAGTAGGGATATAATAAGCAGGTCCATTATATGCTTTAATAAATACTGTATCCCTTCCAACACATCCTATAGTATCTGTTGCTTTTAAATAAAAAACTGCATCATCATTTAAAATAGCAAAAGGATTTTTTGTAAATGGGTTATTTATAATTGCAGTTGGAGAAGACCATTCGTAGAACGTAGCTCCGGAACCTTGTAACTGATGCGGTGAACCTTTTACAGCAATCGTATCTCTTCCGGCATTTGCATAAACAGTTGGTTGCACCGTTACATTAACTGTACCGGTCGATGTAAAATCACATCCATAATCTACCACAGTGGTGGTTGTAGTTAACGTATACAGAGTTGTAGTTTTCGGGTATGCATATGTTTGCAAAAGCAGGTCGTTTCTGATTCCCGAGGCAGGTGTCCATATATATTTTGTCACAAAACCAGGGTTTGTAATACGGCTGATGGTTGCAGAAAGTAAAGTAGAATCATTTAAACAAATTGCAATAGGTTGCCCAGCATTCACCACTGGTTTGGTGATGACTTTTACCTTGATACTATCTTCTCTAACGCACCCACCAAGGCTTGCACGCAATACATACTCACTATTATTTAGTGGCTTTACTGTAGCGTTTAAAATGGTAGTGCTATCAATAGTACTATTAGGTTCGTTTAAAGAACGCCATTTATATGTTGCGCCCGTTGGGTTAACAGTAGGGAACAATTTTAATGCAATGCCTTCGCAGATTGTTGTATCGTTACCCACATTTATATTTAGAAAATTATCAACATTCACCGTTATTTGTGCTCTTGGTCCTTCACAGCCGCCGCTTGCTGCAGAGGTAGATTGGCTTACATAATATACATACGTTGCAGGAAAAATATTTGTAAAAAACGTAGGAGCCGCGGTTGTTCCAGAGCCTCCCGTTGCATTTGCATACCATAATAAATTTGTTCCTGTAACGGAGTCCGATAATGGCCCGACAGTCTGATTTGGACAATAATTTATGACGCTTGAAACCGCTGGAGCCACAGGTGTAGCGGTGATGATGATGGTTATAGATGCACGTGGACCTTCGCAATTACCGTTGGTCTGAGAAACGTAATAAATTGTTGTTCCTGCAGTAGCGGATGATACGGGTGGTGTTGTTGTACTTGCAGTACCACCTGTTGGTACGGTGTACCATTTAATATTTGTACCCGTTGCTCCTAGAGAATTTGTTGGACTATTTTGACAATAAGTTTGTATGGCCGGCACGGTTAAAGTTGGTGCCGCCGGAGTAGTGTTTACGTTTACTGTTATAGAAGATCGGGGTCCTTCGCAACCGACAGAGGATTGACTGACGTAGTAAGTATTTGAGCTTACTGCTGCTGTGGAAACAGTTGGTGCTGTAGAGCTTCCTACGCCTCCTGTTGCATTTGCATACCATAATAGATTTGTACCTGACACTACAAAATTCATAGGTGTGTCTCCTTCGCAATAATTGACTGTGCTACTTGTTTGTCCTGGCATTGTGCCCACTTGTGGAGCAGCAGGAATTGCAGTTACTACCACTATTATTTCCGCACGTGGGCTTTCACATATCCCAATTGACTGACTTGCAAAATAAGAAGTTGTGCCGGCGCTCGAAGTGCTCGGTGTAGGCGCTGTTGTGCTTGATGAACCACCTGTTGCTGTTGTGTACCATTTAATATTTGTACCTGCGGCCGTAAGCGCAGAAGCTGTAACTCCAACGCAATAATTTACCTGCGGTGAAACCGTAGGGGCTGTAGGAGTTGTCGCTACATTTACAACAACTGCAGATCTTGGACTTTCACAACTACCGGAGGATTGGCTTACATAATAAATTGTAGAACCAATGGTTGAAGTTGATGGCGTAGGCGCAGTTGTAGTTCCTGTGCCACCCGATGCATTTGCATACCAGAGTAAATTAGAACCAGTTGCAGTCAACATTGTAACAGTTGCGCCTTGGCAATAAGAAACCGGAGTTGTAACTGTTGGCGCCAGAGTTGTGCCTGTTATCAGAGATTTATCGGTACCAACTACCATTTGTATGTTACAATTATTTATAAAAGTATTTCCATCACTACCTACATTGGCAACCAAAGTATAATTACCATTTGCCAAAGGATTTTGTAAGTTCAAAAAAATGGTATCTGTTGAAAGATTCGTTCCGCTACAATTTGTTGTAACAGACGTTATAGCGGGTAAGCCTGGCATGATGCTGAATTCAGACCCGTTAGGGCTGATGCTGCTGCATTGCACAGGTTGACTTAAGGCAACTTTTATAATGTTAGCAGCGCAATTAGCTTGAGTAACCTGCGTGATAGTTGGAGGGATTTGCGGTGCTATGGTAAAGCTTACAGGAACTCCTGCAGGCATGGCATCGTTACAAACATCTAATAACGTATTTCCATCCGTACCATTATTTACCGTTAAAGTGTAAGTGCCGGGGGGCAAAGGACTTTGTAAATTAAGTGTAAGTGTTGTAAACGCATTACTGCCTCCGGTACAAGCCGAAGTAATACCGGTGATGACATGAGGACCGTTGCTTATTGTAAACTCGCTGCCCAAAGGTGTCAGACTACTACATAATATATCTTCTGAAAAATCTACTTTTATTTGAGAAGGATTACACCCTGCCTGCGAAACATTGGTTACAACAGGTGGAGCATTATTTGTGAGAACAGCAGTACCGCCTGTGAACGTAAGATTATATCCTTGCCCGGAGTTTGAATAATTAGTCACCATCAACAGATAATCGCCACCGGCAACAAAGTTTACGAGCCTGTTATATTTGGGTGTTGCACCCGCACAATTAATATCACTGGTACCTGAGGCGCTAATTCCGGTTGTTCCTGTTGTGGCACTTAGATTGAGTGACATTCTTAAATTTGTGATATAAACGTCGCTGGCAGGGCGATTTGTAATATCCATTAGTTGCCAGTCATAATCATCTCCTCCATTATTTGGTGTTATTAAAAAACCAAAAGTACCCGATACATAACAGTGAAGTTTATACCAAATAGAATTACTTGAGGATACCGCATCCGGACATCCGCTGGCTGGTAAATCGGGACCCGTGCAAGATGCTAAAGTTGATTGTGTAAAAACCAGAGAGCCACAAACGGCAATTCCACTTTGCGCAGTAAAGCCCGGACCCGCACAAACCTGTGCGTTTGCAGTAAATGAACAAAGTAAAATTATAAAACAAAAAAAACGCATAAATTGAAAACTTAAGCCAATAAAAATACATAAAAAATGACCGTTCCTAAATATTTAAAAAGAGGTGATACCATTGCAATTTGCTGCCCCGCAGGCTATATGGCTGCTGAAAAAGTTACCAACTGCATTGTCACACTAAAGAAAGAGGGGTACAACGTAATTGTCGGTGAAAACGTGGGCAGTAATTCCCAGAATTATTTTAGTGGCACAGATGAGCAGCGTGTAAATGAGCTTCAGCATTTTTTAGATAATAAAAAAATAGACGCCATTCTTTGTGCAAGAGGCGGCTATGGCATCAGCCGCATTATTGATAAACTTAATTTTAAAAAGTTTTGCAAACATCCAAAATGGCTAATAGGTTTTAGTGATGTGACCGTGCTGCATTCTTATCTTTTTACAAACTATAAAATTGTTTCTCTGCATGCAAGTATGGCGGCAGCATTTAATGGCAGTGAAGAAACTGATAATATAAAAACAATGCTTGCTGCACTTACAGGTAAAAAAGCCTTATACGATATAGATGCCAATTCATCCAATAAAAGAGGGACTGCAAAAGGAAAATTAGTTGGTGGCAATCTCTCGCTTTTTACAAATAGCATTGGTACTTCGTCTGATATAAATACAAACAACTGTATTTTATTTTTAGAGGATTTAGATGAGCAGCTTTACCACATTGACCGCATGTGTGTACAGTTAAAAAGAAGCGGGAAATTAAAAACACTTGCAGGGCTTATTATTGGAGGATTTACTGATTTAAAAGATACCGAGCGGCCTTTTGGTACAACTATTTATGATATCGTATTAGATCTTGTAACTGAATATGATTATCCCGTGTGCTTTGATTTTCCTGTGAGCCATGCAGAAAATAACCTTGCATTAAAACATGGAATGAAACACCAATTAATTGTAAAAGAGGATGGGGTTTCATTGATTGAATTGTAATAAATAATAGTTTTACAAATTCTACCTAAGCAAAGAATCTATTGACTTAAAATATTGTGGATCTTTATTCACAGTGTTGTGAGATGCACCTAGTACAGTTATAAATTTATCCGTGGGTTTTAAAAGCTGCATTAGCTTTTTTGCATTACGATAAGGTATTACAAAATCGTCTGTTCCATGAAAAATAATTATGGGGTAAGAGATATCTTGTAAGAACAGATAAGTAGGTAGTTTATAATTACTCATCTGCTCATTAGGATACATAAAAGCATAACTGCTGAGCAGCGATGGAATACTGTAATAAGGTGTTTCCAAAATGAGCATTTTGGCTTTTGAACGGCTTGCTACATTGGCTGCAATGCCCGTTCCTAATGACTTTCCATAGATGACAATGTTGTCTGAATGAAATTTTGCATCAGCTAATTTCTTCACCTGCAAAGCCTGATCATATAATTTTTGTTCTGTAATTACGCCTGAGCTTTTCCCAAATCCGGGATAATCTTCCATCCAAACCTCATAGCCCTTTTTTAAAAATGGCTCGGCAAACGTTATATAATGTGTGATGTTTTTTCGGTTGCCATGAAAGTAAATTACAACTCCTTTTACCGAATCACTTTCCGGAAAAAACTTAACCAGATTCATGGTATCAGTTTCATTAAAAGGAATGTTCACTTCTTCAAAACGACCTTTAAAATTATATTTATAATCTGCCCTAAGCTTTTGTGGATGAAACAATATTCTGTTCTGCATATAAAACAGCGCAATGCCAATTGTTGCATACACAAGAAGTATGATTTTTATCCACCCAAAAATTCTCTTTTTATTAAACATCATTCAGGCAAAATTAATATTGTAAAATATCCCTTAGTAAATTATGGTAAGCCGGAAAAGAAGGAAGGTTGTTGTGTCCGCCACCATCTATGCGCAACAACGTTATTTTATTCGGGTTTATGTCCTGGAGTTTTTCACTGTTGCTTATTGGGATTAAGAAATCTTTTGTGCCATGTATAATGTAAGTGTGGCAGTTCACATGCCTTATCCACTTATCTGTCCGCAATTGATATCGAAGAATATAACGGATGGGCAGCATGGGCAAAAAGCGCTCTATAGCTTTGGCAAAATTAAAATAAGGCGCATCCAATATTAAATAACGTGGCTTATTATCACTTGCAATTTTAGCTGCAAACCCGCTTCCAAGGCTTCTTCCATACACAATTATATGGTGCTCTGTATACTGCACTGCCAGCGTATCATATACAAACTGCATATCATTAAGCATGTCGTGTTCATTTCTTTTACCGGTACTTTTTCCAAATCCACGGTAATCTACAAGCACCACATCGTACCTGTATTTTAAAAAGTCTTTGGCATATTTTGCCCAGCCTTTTATACTTCTTGTATTGCCATGAAAATAAAGCACCAACCCCAAAGGATCCTTCACACTAAAATGCAGACCATTTATTCGTACACCTTCCTCTACATCAAAAAACAATTCCTTAAATGGAATGTTGTAGTTGTATTTAAAGTTTTGCTGAAGCTTTTCAGGCTTGAAAATAAAGCGCTCCTGTACAAAATATACAATTGCCATTAGCACCATATAGCCAATAATAATATAGAGTAAAGTGCTGTTCAATTAACACGAAAAGTAAACAATTATTTCTATTGTACTATTTCGTTTCTCCACTCCTTCATACCTCCTGTGAGGTTTATAAGATTTGTAAAGTTGTAAGCCTGTTCCAACCTTTGTATTACAATTACACTGCGAATCCCTTTTTCACAATAAACTATAACTGACTTATTTGTAGGAATGTTTTGTATGTTTTGGAGTACAGTGCCCATGGGCATTAGCGTACCGCCAATATTGAAATGCTCATGTTCAAAATCTTCTCTTACGTCAATAAGCAAATAATCATCTTCTGCTCCCGTTATTTTCTTTTGTAATTCTATGGCAGTAATTGATTTCACTTATTTATTATTTTACTGCAGAGAAAAGAGTAGAATGAGCTTCGCAGTGCTGTTTTATCTTTTGTCTGATGTCTAATTTCTTAAGGCAGAGAAAAGATTGAAACGAGTTTCGCAGAGTCGTTAAATCTGGCGTCTCAGATCTAAAATCTTATACCTATGCTAGTATCCTTCTTCCTCATTATGAAATACCCGCTTCATTTTCAGTTTACCAACAGGCGCTACTACCAATGGAAACTTCTCTACAGATACATTGCTTTGCTCCAAACCAAAACCTCTTTCTTCACTAAGAGATAATTCTTTTATCCAGAAATATCCTTTCATAACAAGCTTTTCAAAGAATGGCAATTCATTGTCCTGGCTAAGAAATTTTTCTAATACAATAAACTGAAAATCTCCTACCATATTATTACGTTGCTGGCTTTCATAACGGCTTGTAATATTTACTTCTCTGTTTGCAACAAGATCTTCCACTACTTTTTTAAACATTAGGTTAATGCGTGGTGCAATTCTAAACCCAAGTCTAAATTCTACCCTTATGATATCATTGGGAATAATATGCGTAACAGAGTATTCATTTGTATAAGGTTCATCGAGCGTATCTACGTGTACAAACCAGTAAATATCTGCACGCTTGGGCTTTCCACTTAGAATGCTATACATGATTTTGTGTTCAATCTCTTTTGGATTATCAGCACTTGTGAGGTAAACAAGGTGCGTTGCAAATTTTGGTACAGATGTATCATTGCTTAGCTCTTCAAGCTTGGGTACATACTCATCTACCCTTACAAATTCTACATAACGATTTTTAATTTTGCGTGCCCTGTACCAGATGTACATAATGGCGAAAAGCAAACCTGCCACCAATAAAGCTACATAACCGCCGTGCGAAAACTTATTTAAATTGGCTATTAAAAAACTTGTTTCAATGATGAGAAACACAGTTAAGAATAGATAAATAAGAAATTTATTTACCCTTCTACTCACCATATAATTAGACATGAGGATAGTAGTAGCCAGCATGCATAAAGTAATGGCGAGGCCGTAAGCCGCACCCATGGCACCAGAAGTTTGAAAAAATAAAACCACCCCACAACATCCTATAAACAACAAGGTATTTATGCCGGGTATATATAATTGTCCTTTAGCTTCTGAGGGGTAATTAATTTTCATACGTGGCCAAAGATTCAATCGGATGGCTTCACTAATTAATGTAAACGAACCGCTTATCAAAGCCTGACTTGCAATAATTGCCGCTATGGTAGCAATAACAATTCCGATGGTAAGAAACCAATCCGGCATGAGCCCATAAAAAGGGTTGCTCATAATTACCGCAGTGGGATGCTCGGCCATAAAAAGTTTGTCTTCCATCAATTCTTTTGAGGCAAAAATGGTCCCTTTAAAATTGTGCAACAGGTAAGAACCCTGGCCAAGATAATTCAGTATTAAAGCCGATTTAACAAACACCCAGCTGTAACGAATATTTGCACGGCCACAATGGCCCAGATCACTGTAAAGTGCCTCTGCACCTGTGGTACATAAAAATACAGCCCCTAAAAGCAGGAATCCTTTTGGGTATTGGGTAAGGAGTTTAATTGCGTAATATGGATTAAATGCTTTTAAAATTTCCATATCATCTGCAATGTGTGCAAAGCCTAAAACTGCCAGCATTGCAAACCATAAAATCATAACAGGACCAAACAACTTACCTATAGAATTTGTACCAAACTGCTGCATAAAAAACAGCAGAGATAAAATGCACAATACAATAATTATGATGGTCCGCAAACTAATACCGTGCAGAAGCGGCAGATTATCTAATCCTTCTATGGCGGCGGTAACAGTAATGGGAGGTGTAATCATACCATCGGCTAAAAGTGCTGCCCCGCCAATCATTGCGGGCAATACAAGCCATTTTTTTTGCCGCCTTACCAATGTATATAATGAAAAAATACCTCCTTCACCTTTGTTATCTGCCTTTAAAGTAAGTACAACATATTTTACGGTTGTTTGTAAAGTGAGTGTCCATATAATACAGGAAAGTCCCCCAATAATCAGCAACTCATCTATTGCCTTCCCATTTATAATTTCACTGAAAACGTACAATGGTGATGTGCCTATATCTCCGTAAATAATTCCAAGTGCAATAATAATTCCGGCAGCAGATACTTTGTTGATGTGTTTGGACACGAAGTAATAATTTAGCGTATAGTTAATAGCCAAGAGGCTTATCAAAACCGATGCAAATGTAAAATGAATTGTAATACCAACACGTAGAAAAGTAATGCACAATTTTTTTAAAAAATACCATTATTTCTTTAATATATACAGCAATGAGAAATTTTGATGTTTCAACAAATTACATACTGGAAAATGATGTGGTACGCCTTACACCAATGGCGATTGAGGATCATACATTATTGTTACCCTTTGCCTTGCAGGAACCACAATTGTGGAAATATTCTTTAATTTCCGCCGCAGGCAATGACGGGCTTAAAGAATATATTAATAAGGCATTGACAGCACGCCAACAGGGAACTGAATACCCGTTCACTGTTTTTGATAAACGTACTCAGGAATTTGCGGGCAGCACAAGGTTTTACGATATCCAACTACGTAACAAAACCCTTCAGTTAGGTTATACATGGTATGGTATTAAATTTCAGGGCAGCAGCATTAATAAAAACTGCAAATTACTGTTGCTGCAATTTGCATTTGATGAGTTGCAAATGGAGAGAGTAGAATTTAGAGCTGATAACAGAAACGCCAAAAGTATTGCTGCAATGAAAAGTATTGGTTGTGTAGAAGAAGGTATTTTAAGAAGCCATGCTATTACTCCTTCAGGCGACAGGCGAGACAGCATCGTGTTGAGTATCTTGAAAAGTGAATGGGATAATGGTATAAGAGCATCTCTTCAAAAAAAAATAATTTTATAAAGAGTTAAAATAAAAACAATGACAGACATCAATGAAACCATCTCCGAAAATATTGAACACGGCAGAGATAATTTAATTAACTCCCGTGTAGCGTTGTTTGTAGCAATTACAGCAACCTTTATGGCATTATGTAATGTGAAAGATGGGAACGTTGTGCAGGCTATGTCTCAGGCACAGGCCCATTATATAAACGCATGGTCGTATTTTGAAGCAAAAAGTACAAAGCAGGCAATTGTAATAAATAATTTGGAACTATTGTCTATACAAAATACAGCAGGTAAAGACAGTCTTTTAAAAAAATACCAACAGGAAATTGCACGTTACGAAAAAGAAAAAGCTACCATAAAAGCTGAGGCTGAAGGTTTTCAAAAAGAATATGATGATATTAATTTGTTTGACGACCAGTTTGACATGACAGACGCACTCCTTACCATTGCTATTGCTATGTTTGGTATTACAGCATTAACACAAAAAAAATGGCTATTGTATTTTTCGGCATCAGTGGCACTTATTGGTTTTATTTTGGGACTTGCCGCGTTTTTGAAAATTAATCTGCATTCAGATTTTGTTTCAAAAATACTCGGATAATAATTGTCATAAACACAAGCAATAAAAAGAATAGCCCCGCAAAAACTTTTGCTAAAGCTGAAGACTTTTTTCTTTACCAATATTTTTTCTTAAGTGATATTTAAACCGAAGATAAACTCCGGCAAGTATAAGTAAAAGGCAACTTTCTGAAACCAATTTTTCAGCATCAAAAAGATCTAAAGAACGATCTTTTAATTGAGGATCCATAACAATACCATGTATAAAAAACAAAAGAGCTGTGCCATAAGAAATGAGGTGAATATTTTTCCAGGTATGATATTTCATTTTATTCTTTATCACTTTTTGAGAAGTAATTAAAACAAATATTAGCGCATAAGTTGAGATGGTGCCCAATGCAACAAATAACTTTTGATAGGGCGCATTTATAGGGAAAATAATATCGTAAAATTTAAAGTTGGTTGCAGGTGCAAGTAATAAAAATAATGGATGTAGAAGTACAATTAACAAACCAACATAGGCGGTACAATTATGCACCCAAAATACATTTACTTGTTTAAATTTTTCTGGCAGTTGTGTCCAATATTTATGTTTTTTGTATGATGTACTTAACATCATTCCCAACAAAACATTAATGGTTAACAGCACTGTTGCCACTAAACCTAGATAAGAAGAAATATCAAGAAAGAATGATTGATCCATTAATGTTTTACAAAGTAATAAGAAATAGCTTGTAATAGGAAGATTAATTATAGTTTTAAGATTATCATTATTCAATCTGATTTTTCGCCCTATCAGTATGTCTTTTTATGCAAAATGAAATTTTACCGGTCGTAATTATAGGATGTGGACCTGCAGGTGTTAGCGCCTCCATTTTTTTATCTAAGCAAAGTATTAAACATATTGTTTTAGAAAGACAAAAATTTCCCCGGGATAAAATATGTGGTGACGGTTTTAGCGGTAAAACCTGCTTTGTATTACGCAAAGCTAACACGGCATACCTGGATGAAATTTTTGAACAAAAAGAGGATTATTTACCCACCCACGGCATCCGTTTTTCAGCGCCCAACAGTAAATTTATTGACATTCCTTTTCCTGTTGTTGACCATATTAAAAGCAAAGCATTAGGCTTTACGGCAAAAAGAATAGTTTTTGATGATTTTATGTTTCGAAAAGCAAAAACTACTTCGGCAAATATTATTGAGAATGCAACAGTAAATAGTATCATTAAAAATGAGTCTGGTTACAGCATTCATTACCATTTACCAGATAGAAAAGAATTGATAATAAATTGTTCAATGATTATTGGAGCCGATGGAGATAAAGGTATTTCTAAAAAAGTTTTGATGAAGCAAAATGTGCTCAACAGGTCGGCGGCTATTGGCTTACGGGCTTATTATAAAAACGTAAAACCCTTACCAAATACAAACTTCATAGAACTTCATTTTTTGAAAGAAGTACTGCCGGGTTATTTTTGGATTTTCCCTTTACCAAATGGTGATGCCAATGTTGGCATTGGTATGGATGCAGCTATAGCAAGAAAGAAAAAAGTAAACCTGCGGGAATCAATGCTACATGCTATAAATATAAATCCATTAATAAAAGACAGGTTTACAAATGCGGTACTTACTGATAAAATTTACGGATGGGGATTACCTACCAATGATGATGCTGCCCTCATTTCCGGTGATAATTTTTTGCTGACAGGTGATGCCGCATCTCTTATTGATCCATTTACAGGTGAGGGAATTGGTAATGCACTTTATAGCGGAATGCTTGCCGCAGAAGTTGCGGGTAAAGCAATATTTGCCAATAAATTTGATGCTACATTTTTAAAAGCGCATTATGATGATGTGTTGTATAAAAAAATAGGTCATGAATTGCAGCTAAGCAAAACCATGCAAAAGCTCATTAATTATCCCTGGCTAATGAATTTCATTATTAATAAATCGTACAAAAGTATTTCGCTGCAAAATACGATTAGCAGTATGTTTACTGATTTAGATTTGAGAGCTCACCTAAAAAAGCCTTCCTTTTACTGGAATATATTGATGAATAAATAAAATCATTTTGCATTGCAGTTAATTAAAACTGACCTAGTCACATTATAAAACTTAAAAAATAATCTGCAAAAAACAAAATATTTTAATCCATATCGCAGCCGATTGGTGCACCAGGAGGTAACGTTTCGGGAATAAATGCTTTTCCATCCAACCGGTTTTTAATCCTGTCTAAGGTTAATAATAAATAGCCTTTTTTAATGGAATCGGCGGCAGACATTTGATTGGTTGCATAGATTTTTATATCGTCTATTGCTTTTGAAATAGCTGCATTTGTAGCAAAGGAAATTTCGGTATTTAAAGAAACGCCCAACAAATACGTGAGGAGCAATTGCTCATTCTGCTGCAGTATTAAACCTTGCAAGCCATTTAAGCGTGGGGCTTTCCATGTTTTATCCATTAATACTTTCATCATCTCATCTATCCCCAAGCCATTGTTTTCTGCCTGATATTGCACCATTCTGTTTAAACGTGCAGGGTTGAATATAAATGAGAGTGGAAAATCTGCAGCACTTTCGGCTGCCGCTAAAGGATCGAAGGCAAGGCCAGTTCTTCTATTAAATAATTCTTTATTGTAATTATAACCTGCAGGTCGTGGTGGTATGAGTTTGATTATGCTTTCGGGCAGAGCCAGCATTTTAGGATCCAAACAATCCACCACAGCATTTAACGCTTTTAACTGCTCTTGCTTTGAAAGTGGCTGGGTAACCATTTGACCATCGCCTTTGAGTGCATAGGAATAATTTAAACCGCCGACCTGTTTTGCAACAGCTTCTACCTGGTAGCGATGAAAGAGATAAATGGGTACCAACACATCTTCCAACATAGCCATGGGAACTCCATTGCGAATATTGTTTAAACCAAATTGCGACAAAGCTTTTTCCCGCACTTTTAAAACTTCTTTTAAACCGCTCACGGCATCTTTACCTACATCCCATAAATGCGCAGCCGGATGCAGACCTGCAGGGTCCCTTGCATCTCTATCTGATATAAATGTCAAGCCAATTTTACCTGCATCTGTAATAATTTTATTTAAGGCTTTTGCTTCATCCGTACCTGCAGGAAAATCTGCATACCCAAAATTTATAGATACTTTATCCCAATCACCAATTTGATTGGTGTAAGCATTATCAAGATCAATTTCTCCTTTGCTATTTACTGTAACAACCGGCGATGGATAATCCATAACGCTTGCACGACCTTGTGTGCTTGCAATATAGTTATGCATGAGCCCAAGCGTGTGGCCGATTTCGTGAGCGGCCAATTGTTGCAAACGCTGCAAACTCATCTGCAGCATTTTATTGTTTGCAGGCATACCGTTTTCAAATGGTGCTAATAATCCTTGTGCAATTAAGTAATCCTGTCTTACTCTTAACGAACCAAGCGTAACATTTCCTTTTATGATTTCACCAGTGCGTGGATCTACAATAGATGCACCGTAAGACCAACCTCTTGTAGATCGGTGCACCCAATTAACCATGTTGTATCTAATGTCCATCGGATCTGCATCATCAGGTAATAATTTTACCTGAAAAGCATTTTTGAAACCTGCTGCTTCAAAGGCCTGGTTCCACCATTGAGCACCTTCGAGCAATGCACTTCTAATTGGTTCAGGTGTCCCATTATCTAAATAATAAATAATTGGCTTTATGGGTTCACTCATTGCTGCGGCAGGATCTTTCTTTTGCAGGCGATGGCGTGTAATAAACATTTTATTGATAGGTTCGGTAACGGGTGTGCTATAATCAAAATAGTTGATAGCGTTGTAACCTGCACGTGCATCAAATTCCCGTGGCTTGTAATTATTATCCGGTAATTCTATAAACGAATGGTGAATGCGCAATGTGATAGCATCTGCTACAGGTGCAACAGTTGCAACCAAATTATTTTCCTTAGCATCTTTAGAAACATAAGTCATGCTCGTTTCAAATTCTGCATTTAACGGGAAATTTTTTGTGTGTGGTATGTACATGGTAGATCTGGAAAGATCAATGCTGTAACTACCCTGCTTCATATTTTGTAATTGATTTGAAACCTGCATAGCATCTCTCATAAGGAAGGCAGTAGCATCTACTAAATAAGAACCTTTTGTTTCTGCTTCTGCTGCAAAGCCCCATAAGGCTGACTGTGCAAAGGATTGCTCTACTGCTCTCCTTTCTGCTACATCACTTGTGATGGCCCTGTAATCATAATTAGGCTGCACCATCAATATTTTATTCCCTACTCTTGTAAATTTGATAATAGCTGTAGTTCCTAATTTGCCTCTGTCTAATCCAATATCGTTCGAGCCTAAGCCCGCCGGCAAAGAAGTCTGGTACAACAATTCAGAATCAAACTTATTTATCTCCATCCATATTTTTCCTGCATTTGCATCCCAATAAAATTTTAT
>JANXTN010000157.1 GCA_025352435.1 Ferruginibacter sp.
CATTTATTCATTTGCTTAAAAGATATAAATGTTGAAATTCATCTAAGGTTGTTTGGCAGTTATTTAATTAATGAAAGAAAGCCAAAGATCAACGCTAAGCTCAGTCTACAATTTGCAAAGGATGAACTCAACTTTTATGTAGTAGATGTAAAGCTAATAAAAGACATTTTTATTTATGATAAGGAAGCTGATGTAATGAGTGAGGATTGGAATGCAGGTAAAGCAATAAAAAAACTAAAGGAGATTCCTGATATCAAAATATGTGATGCACTGCCGGATCAACAAATCTTTTCCGGAGTAGGTAACATTATCAAAAATGAAGTTTTGTGGCGGGTAAAACTACACCCTGAAACTACAGTAAAAACTATTACCCCTGCAAAAGCTAAAAAGTTAATGGAGGAGGTGGTGAAGTATTCCTTCGAATTTTTACATTATCGGAAAGAAGGAACCCTTTCCAAACACTGGCAGGCGTACAACCAAAAAATTTGCAGTCGTTGTAAAAATAAAATTGTAAAGTTAGAAGTGGGAAAAGGAAAACGAGCCACTTATGTTTGTGAGAATTGCCAAAAATTGAAAGTGTAAAAACCGCTTTAAAACCCTTTGGCTTATTCTTTGATTTTGTTATATAAAATATTTTATGGCAACCACAAAAAAAACGGCACCTAAAAAGGCAGCAGCAAAGAAAGCAGCTCCGAAAAAGGCAGCATTAAAGAAAGCAGTTCCGAAAAAGCAGATCCTTGTTGGGAAGGATATGAACAAGTAGGCACAAAAAAGAAGGGCGGAAAAACGGTTCCTAATTGTGTCCCTGATAAATAAATTATAGCACAATAAATGTTGAAAAAAGTTAATCAAGATGAGGATAGCCCTGATTGAAAGTAGTAGCTGCCGCAGAATAAACTTTAAATAATTATAAAAATTCTGCGGCACTACTACGGAAAGCAGGAAACAAATGTTGCACAATGTTTCCTTTGCCCATGCTCCTTATTCCTACGTTAGACAATTACATATTTCTTCTGTATTGCCCGCCTACGCTATACAAAGCGTTGGTTATTTCGCCCAGCGAACAATGTTTTACAGTTTCCATTAGCTCTTCAAAAAGATTTCCGTTAGCAATGGCAACTTCCTGCAAACGCACCAACATAGCTGCACTGTGCTCTTTGTGTCTTTCTTTAAAAGCATTGAGCATGGTGATCTGCAATTCCTTTTCTTCGGTGGTAGATCGGATAACTTCTGCAGGCAAAATAGTTGGTGATCCATTCTTATTTAAAAAAGTATTTACACCCACAATTGGAAATTCACCTGTGTGTTTAAGCGTTTCGTAGTAGAGACTTTCTTCCTGTATTTTATTGCGCTGGTACATTCTTTCCATTGCACCGAGCACGCCGCCCCGTTCGGTAATTCTTTCAAACTCCGCCAGCACAGCCTGTTCTACAAGGTCAGTCATTTCTTCAATTAAGAAAGATCCTTGGTTTGGATTTTCATTTTTAGCAGTACCCAACTCTCTGTTTATAATTAATTGGATTGCCATTGCACGACGCACACTTTCTTCGGTTGGAGTCGTTATTGCTTCATCGTATGCATTTGTGTGCAGCGAATTACAGTTGTCATAAATAGCATACAAAGCCTGCAATGTTGTGCGAATGTCATTGAAATCAATTTCCTGAGCATGCAAACTTCTGCCACTTGTCTGGATATGGTATTTTAATTTTTGGCTGCGGTCGTTCCCTTTGTATTTATATTTCATTGCCTTTGCCCAAATGCGGCGGGCAACTCTGCCGATTACCGAATATTCAGGATCCATTCCATTGCTGAAAAAGAAAGAAAGGTTAGGAGCAAAATCATCAATGTTCATCCCACGGCTGAGGTAATACTCTACATAAGTAAACCCGTTTGATAAAGTGAATGCAAGCTGTGTTATAGGATTGGCGCCGGCTTCAGCAATATGATAGCCGCTGATACTTACGCTGTAAAAATTTTGAACCTTGTTTGTAATAAAATATTCCTGTACATCGCCCATTAATTTTAATGCAAACTCTGTAGAAAAGATACAGGTGTTTTGTGCCTGGTCTTCTTTTAAAATATCTGCCTGTACGGTACCACGAACCGATGACAATGCTTTGGCTTTTATGGTGGCATAAATATCAGGGGGTAAAACATCTTGTCCACTTAAACCTAACAAACGTAGACCAAGTCCATCGTTTCCTTCAGGTAATGATCCTGCAAAATTTCCAAGTGCTGGAGCTACCGCTTTTCCATCAGCACCAATGTATTTTGGTAAATTTTCAATGTTGTATTTTGCTTCTATAATTTTGTTTACGTCTTCTCTTAAATTATTTTCGATGATGTATTTTTCACACATCTGGTCAATAGCTGCATTCATAAAAAATGCCAGCAGCATTGGTGCGGGACCGTTGATGGTCATGCTTACTGAAGTTTTTGGATCGCACAAATCAAAACCGCTGTAGAGTTTTTTTGCATCGTCAACAGTAGCAATACTCACACCACTGTTTCCCACTTTTCCATAAATATCAGGACGATGGGCTGGGTCTTCTCCATACAATGTAACGCTGTCAAACGCAGTGCTGAGGCGCTTTGCCGGCTGCCCAACACTTACATAATGAAAACGCCTGTTGGTTCTTTCAGGTCCACCTTCACCTGCAAACATTCTTGTAGGATCTTCTCCTTCCCTCTTTAAAGGAAACACACCTGCCGTAAATGGAAATTCACCGGGCACATTTTCCTGTAACTGCCAGGTTAAAATATCTCCCCAATCTTTGTACTTAGGCAAAATAACTTTTGCAATTTTTGTTCCTGATAAACTTTTAAAAGTAAGCGGTTGTTTAATGATTTTATCTCTTACTTTAAATTCATAGAATTCCTGTTTGTAACTCTTTAAAACGGTAGACCAGTTGCTCAGTAGTTTTTTATTAGATACTGTTAAGTTTTCTTCGATATTATTTTTAACCGCATTTAATTCTTTAATCATTTCGCTATGCTTATCCGCTGACGGACCAATAGCCGCCGTCAGGGATTTGATAGTCCCTTCTATTTGATACAATTGTGTTGCCAGCGTACTTTGCTCTTTCACCCATAAATCGTATTCAGCAATAGTTTCAGAAATTTCTGCTAAGTAGCGAACTCTCTTTGGT
>JANXTN010000160.1 GCA_025352435.1 Ferruginibacter sp.
AAAACGTTCTTCACTTTCCTGTATTTTTTCAATAGCTGCTTTTTGATCAGTAATATCTGTGTGTACCCCTACCCATTGTTGTATGTTTCCATCTGTATCGAAAGATGGAACAGCTTTTATAGAAAACAGTCTCCACCCTTTATTTATTGTTTTTAATCTATGTTCAAATTCAAATATTGTTTTGTTTTTTACAGCATTGTTCCAAGCTTCCACAGTTGGCTGTGCATCATCCGGATGTACAGCATTAGTCCATCTGTATCCCTTATATTCATTTAAAGTTTGTCCGGTTAGTGCTGTCCAACTTGGTTGTTCACCTTCCATTTCTCCATTGGCATTGTTTGTCCAAATAATACCCTCTACTGCGGCAATTGCAGCTTCAAAGTTTTTCTCACTTTGTTCAAGCTTTTTTCGAGCATATACAGATTCCGTTACATCCTGAGCAATTACCATCACACCTAAAATTTGTTTTTGTTCATTCCTAAAAGGCTGATAGGTAACATTTACATATCCTTGGCATACAGCACCATCAGTAGTAATAGAATAAGGAGTATCAAATTCCTGAATGGTTTCCCCTGTATGCATTACCCGTTCGAGTTGTGGTCTAAAATGTTCTTCAGCCTCAGGTATTACGCTAAAGATTGGTTTTCCAAGTAAGTCTATAGGTTTAAGATTAATAAGCCTAGCGTAGGCTTCATTCACAACTTCAACCTTCATTTCCAGACCGGTATGTACTACAATTGCAGTAGAGGCATCCCGAATTAAATCCTGGAAGCGCTGATGGCTTTCATCCATTTTTCTCTTTGCTTCTGCCTGAACAGTCACATCCTGCACTATTCCATTAAACCGGAATGCAATTTTATCTTCACCAAATGTGGCCTTTCCCCTTGCACACACAGTTCTTACCTCTCCTGTTAATAGATTCTTTATGTGATATTCTTCATTGTAATCGCCTTGCCCCCAAGTCATAGCAGTATATAAAGCTTGGGTAATTCTGCCTCTGTCGGTTTCTACAATTGCTGCAAGTCCGCTTTCAGCGTCTATATCTTCGTTCTCACCCAACCCATACCAATCCCGCATTCGTTTATTTGTATTAAACTTGTGAGTTTTGGGGTTATAGTCCCATACTCCCAAATCTGCTGCATCTATGGCAAAGGAAAGTTGCGATTCACTTTCTTTAATTGCATCGTTTTTAAGTTTTACATCATTTATATCTACTGTAGAGCCTACAAACCCTTTAAATTCATTAACATCATTAAATATGGGTTTCCCTTGCGCCAATACTGAACGCCATTGTTTATCCGCTCGCAGTATTCTGCACTCTAACGAATAGGATCGTTGTCCCAAAAGTGCATTGTTAAATGAAATTAATGTTGTTTCAATATCATCTTTATGGACAATGTGGTGCCAGTTGGAAAGATCTCCATCTTGGGGAATTCCTAAAAAAGCACGAAGTTCATTGTTGTAATATGTAGGATTTCCAAATTCGTCTGAAGCCCAGAGGTACGCAGGTGAAGACTCTACAATACGCTTAAGCAAGTCATTGTTTTCATTCTTCTTACTCATGAATAAAAAGGTTTGTAATAAATACAGATATTATGCAACAACAATTTATAATTATAAAAGAATAGAGAAAATTTTTATACCAATTATTTGACCAAACATCTGTTCTATCTTATAAAAATATATGAAAAAGAAATAAATTATTGTTCCGAGAATGGAATAATTGTGAAACGGCAATAGGTTTTACACCGTATTTTTTAATAAAGATTTCTTGAAGGCATTGTTAAGTGCATTTGCGATATTATCCGGTAATTCGTCCTTAATAATTAATATCAGAGGTGGATCTCCGTTACTTACTTTTATATCATAATAATCATGCAGAAAACCGGGCAGCTTTTCTGACATAAACAGTATTTGAAGATTCTTGATTTGTACGTAGAAATCCTTCAGCCATTTATTTGTGTTTACTCGCATTATTCAGCTATTACATTAGGCAATCTAAATCTTTAATTTGTAGAAATAGCCAATGTGCGGTATCAGTAATAATTATTTGTATTAAGCAAAGTAGAATTATTTAAGAAAGTCTGACAGATGGATAGACTTATCTGTAAAGCGGGTAAAATTCCTAAGACAATTGTTCTATCATAAATAAAATTTTATATCATTGCGCATTAAACTGCTTGAATTATCGGGTTTTCTTTTAACCAAAACACTACTTATGAAACCATATATACTTTTGGTTGATGATGATGCCGATGATTTAATGCTGCTAAAGGATGCTATTGCTAAGAACAGTTCATTATATGAACTAAAAGAAGCTTGGGATGGCAGCCAAGCGCTCACTTTTTTACATGCCATGAAAACTGAACAATTACCTAGCTTAATTGTACTCGACATTAATATGCCGATCTTAGATGGAAGAGAACTTCTGGCTATAATAAAAGAAAATGTAGAACTGAAAAACATACCTGTATTGTTTTTTACAACCTCTGCAAACCCCAAGGATATAGAATATGCTGAAAGCTTTAATGTAAAGCTCCTGACTAAGCCCTATAGCACGACTTTGCTTAGTGAGGCTGCTAAAAAAATAATTTCTTATTGTAGCGCTTAAATATAAAATGTGCCAATATCTTTTCAAATTAGAATCTAACAACTTATAAATGAAAAAGCGCTAATACCAAGTATCAACGCTTTTTGTTCGAGGTTGTAATAACACTTTTAAGTTATTGCAAAATAAATAATTTTGTTTGATTAGGTAAGATTATTCTAATTTTTATTGGCTACCTGATCCAGGTATAGAAAAGCAGCCTCGCAATCCTCGGGTGAAGGCTTATATCATTTAGGCTTGGCGTATAGAAATGGAAAAGGTGTTGCTATTGATAATGAAAAGTCTCAGTTATTACTTGGATTTGGAGTAGACCAAGGAGTTAATGAAGCAAAGGCGTTTTATGTAAAAAAAGAGACTCCTCAAGCATCTTCATCATCTGATATCTCTCATTCTAACAATAGCAATGAAAACTCACGCCCTATAAAAAACAACAACATTTGCATTTGTTGCCATGGCTTAGGTACGATATCAAAATATGATGCAGGGAAC
>JANXTN010000161.1 GCA_025352435.1 Ferruginibacter sp.
GTGACGGTAGATATGATTGCAACGGGTACAGATATTCGTCCGCTGGAAGTATTGGTATTTATGAGAGATGTAAAAAGCCGCAGCTATTACGAACAGATGAAAGGCCGTGGTACCCGTACCTGCAGCCTGGAACAATTAAAAGCCACGGGCACACCAAGTGCAAGATTTACCAAAGATCATTTTGTAATTATAGATGCCATTGGTGTGGAGAGCTCGCAGAAAACAGATAGCCGACCGCTGGAAAAACAACCAGGCATAAGCCTGAAAGATCTGTTGCAAAACGTAGCCATGGGCAATACAGATGAAGATACCCTGAGCACACTTGCCAACAGACTGATAAGACTGGATAAACAACTGACCGAAAAAGAAAAAGCAAACTTTGCTACGCACGCAAATGGCTTTACCATAAACCATGGGTGAAAGAATTGTTGAATGCTTATGACCCGGATACAATTGCGAATTTAGAATTACGAATTGCGAATGAAAACCCGGATGCATCACCGCAGCAAATAAACTCATCATTCATCACTCAACACTCATCACTTATTGAAAATGCTGTAGCAGTCTTTAACAACCCCGACCTGCGAAATTATATAACGGATGTGCGCAAAAAATATGACCAGGTATTGGATACGCACAACATAGATGCCATTACAAATATTGGCTGGGTAAAGGACCAACAAGCCGCTGCTGAAAATACCATACAGGATTTTACAACATGGATAGCCAACAACAAAAACGAAATAACAGCGCTGCAAATATTTTACGGGCAGCCTTACCAACGCAGGGCACTTACTTACAGTATGATAAAAGAACTCTGCGAAAAAATAACCACTGAGCAACCGCTGCTTGCACCTGTCAATGTATGGCGAGCATACGAGCAACTGGGCAAGGCGAGCGGCTCATTTAAAAACGAACTGACCGCACTAGTAAGCTTGATACGAAATGTAGCAGGTGTAGATGAAACCCTTACCGGTTATGATAAAACGGTGGACCATAATTTTAAAACATGGGTGTTTAAAAAGCAGGCAGGCACTACAAAATTTACAGACCCACAAATGCAATGGCTGCGCATGATAAAAGATTATGTAGCCAACAGCTTTCATGTAGAGAAAGAAGATTTTGAACTGGATCCCTTTAATAAGAATGGGGGGCTGGGAAGAATGTGGCAATTGTTTGGGGAAGAGACGGATGGGATTATTGAGGAATTGAATGAGGTGTTGGCGGCGTAAAAAAAGAAAGCCCACAACTGCACTAAGTTTCAATTTTTAGAAACGACGAACTGTGTTCGACCTTCATGCAGAGCAGACTTGAATGCAAACATATCAAAAGGAAATGAGTTACGAAAATTAAAAAAATGACATTAAAAGAATTAAAAGAGATTATTGCTGAATCACCAAATAAAGATTTTTATCAAGAGTATTCTATTTCACTAAATTATACAGAAATTAATTTTAGTACAATACTTACCGGTGTCCCTTCTATTTATCAATTTGTCGTAAGCCAAGTCGAAGGATTTGATTTATTAGGAATATTGCCACCTGAAATTGAGAATATAAAAACTTTGTTTATTAATGCAAGAAATATTATTATAAGATTGCTTAGTGGAGGCAATATAAATGCAGGGCAATGGAATAATGAATTAATAATAATTACAGTCAACACACCGCCCAAATTCCTTTCAGATTCTCAAGAAACCATATTTCTAATTCGTATAAATAATGAGCAAATAAATTATTACCGAGGTGCCTATGAATATCTATGTGGTACCACTCAGCACTCAGCTAACAAAAACTATCTGATCGGTTATTTTTTAGCATATGAATTTACATCGAAAGGTTTTGTCGATTTAGCCCTAAGAAAAGAATCTGAAAAAAAATCTATATCCAAAATAAGAAATGAGTTTCAAAAAATCTTGGAGGATTCGCAGCGTCAAATGGTTGACTATTTATCAAATGCTAACAATAAATATGTCGAATATTCAGGTAACATAGATTCCTTTAAAGAAGAGAAGGAAATTAATTTTACAGGATGGTTTGAGACTGCGCAAAAAGCAAACAAAGGTTTTTATGAAGAATCAGAAAAGAAAGTAGCTGAACTTGAAAGCCTATACCGAGAGAAATTAAAATTAGAGGCACCGGCAAAATATTGGAGCGACAGAGCTATAAAATTGCGGCAAGAAGGCAGCAAGTGGTTAGGTGGTTTAATTGCATCTATATTAGTGGGAATTGGTTTATTGGCTTGGTGCTTAAGTGAAATATCCGCAGGTACACTCGATAAAATATTCCAGAATAATGGTACAGCAATAAAATGGTCTGTTGTTTTTAT
>JANXTN010000202.1 GCA_025352435.1 Ferruginibacter sp.
AATTTATATTTTAGTAAAGGATATTTTAAATCAAAATATTGGTGTTGATAGAAATTTTTTCAGCAATAGTTTTACAGAAATTAGAAATGACCGATTGAAAAGATATTGGATGCTTGGGTTTACATGGAACTTTAAAAACAAAGCTGCAAAATCAAAATAATTTTAACCTAATTAAAATAATCAATTTGAAAAAGATCCAAATTCTAACAGGTATAATTCTCTCTACATTAAATACTCATGCACAGATATTTATTGATAAAGCCACCATTGAGTACGAAGTAAAATCCAATATAAAAAAGAATATGGGTAATGGCTCATGGGAGGAAATGATGAAAGACAAGTTGCCTACTTTTAAAACAGGTTACTACACTTTCACCTTTGCAGATAATAGAAGCATCTATAAGTTTGATCGCTGGCCGGAAACCGAAAAATTACCGGACTACATGCGCAAAGATGATGAAAGCAATACCTGGTATTTTGACCACAATACAGGCAAAATGATTATTCAAAAAAACATTTATGGTTCTGCATTAAATATAGAAGACAGTATTCTTAATTTAAAGTGGATCCTCACCAACGAGAACCGTAACATTGCCGGTTTCAATTGTAAAAAGGCAGTTGCAAAAATATTTGATAGTGTTTATGTATTTGCTTTTTATACTGACGAAATTATGATCTCGGGAGGGCCATGTTCTATTAGCGGATTACCCGGAATGATAATGGGGTTAACGATCCCACGTCTTTTTACATCTTGGATTGCAACGAAAGTTTCTGTGAACAATGTTTCTATAAGCAGCATAAAACCTACTGCAGCAAAAAAATATTATAATATGTCTTTTATCTTACAAACAGTAGAGGAACACACAAAGGACTGGTATAGTTATGGTGAACAAACAGATGAAAATCTACAACAGAAAAACCGTTTTATGTGGAATATGATGTTGTAGCCGGCTTCAGCTTTTCAACATCGCTTACAAGAAACTAAGTTCTAAAAAAACTTCTTATAATAAAAATGCAGCCCTTAATGCTGCATTTTTAATTTATTTCTGTGAGGATTTTTACAACTCAAATCCATCTTCAATGGTTGCTCCTTTTTTTATCACCACTATTCCATCCTTTACAACAAACAAAGAATGATCTGAATCCGGTAAGTGTGTACCGCCATTTATTTTTACATTGCTACCAATACGGCAATCTTTATCTGTAATTACGTTCTTTAAATGACAGTTATCACCTATCCCGATTTTGGGTACACCATGTTCAAAATTGTGTGCAATCTCAGCAATGGTTTCATAAAAATCATTTCCCATTACATAACAGCTTTCTAAAATACTGCCACTGCCTATTCTGCTTCTTATACCAATAACAGAATTGGCAATAGATTTTGCGTGGATGATACAACCCTCTGCCACCAAGGTTTGTGTGATAGTAGTGCCGCTTATTTTGGCCGGAGGCAACATACGGGCACGGCTAAAAATCATTCGTTGATTGTCAAATAAATTGAACGGAGGAATATCCATTGTGAGCGCAAGATTTGCCTCAAAAAATGAATGTATGTTTCCGATGTCTGTCCAATAACCACCATATTGGTAACTGATCACATTGTACTTACTTATAGCGCCTGGAATAATTTCTTTTCCAAAATCTGTAGCGTCTTTTTTCTCTTTTTCAAGAAGATCGAATAATACTTTTTTAGAAAAAATATAAATACCCATTGATGCCAGATAATTGCGTTGCATAGCCTGCATATCTGCACCGGTATCACTCACCCACGCCGGTAACAGTTCTGCCGCAGGTTTTTCTATAAAAGATGTAATGTGGTTTGTTTCGTTTGCTTTTAATATTCCAAACTCAGTTGCTTCTCTTTCATTCACCGGGATCGTAGCAATGGTAATGTCTGCACCGGCGCTTTGGTGGTTATCTATCATTTGTGCAAAGTCCATCTGGTACAACTGGTCACCACTTAAAATGAGCACGTACTCAAACTCATTTTTTTCAATGTGCTTTAAGGACTGTCTTACGGCATCGGCAGTTCCCTGGAACCATCCAAGGCTGTCCGGTGTTTGCTCAGCAGCTAAAATATCTACAAAGCCGCTGCTAAAACCGCTAAACTGGTAAGTATTTTTTATGTGCTTGTTTAGCGATGCGGAATTGTATTGTGTAAGTACAAACATGCGGTTGATATTGCTGTTTATACAATTAGAAATTGGAATATCTACCAATCTGTATTTGCCTGCAATAGGTACTGCCGGCTTGCTCCTTGTTGCCGTTAAAGGGTATAGCCTGGAGCCTGCACCGCCACCTAAAATTACTGCTACTACTTGTTTGCTAGTCATGGTTTAAATTTTTTTGAACAGAATTATAAAGGTTAATATATTGTTGAGCACTGGCTACCCAACTGTTGTCTATTTGCATCATGGTTTTCCTTATTTTTTGCATCTTCTTTTTGTCTGCAAAAAGTTCAAGCGCACGTTGTATAGAAATATCAATATCGGTTAGAGACGCATAATCAAAACACAAACCATAACCATTTTCTTCATCAATATCTTTTACCGTATCTCTTAAGCCGCCTGTTCTTCTCACAACCGGAACAGTTCCGTAACGCATGGCATATAATTGATTTAAACCACAAGGCTCTACCCTGCTAGGCATCAGTAAAAAATCAGCACCAGCATACATAAGGTGACTCAATTTTTCATTGTAAGTTATTTGAGAATTATAGTATCCTACAAATTTATTTTGCATTCCTAACAGATCATTTTCCACCTGAGGCTCTCCACTGCCAAGAATTAGAAAATTTAATTTTCCGCTATAATTATTTAACGCATTGTTTATGGCTTCGGGTAAAAGATCAGCAGCTTTTTCCTCTACCAGTCTGCCAATAAAAGCAAAAAGCGGAAGCGTTTTATCTAACCCAAAATCATCACAAAGTTTCTTTTTGTTGAGAGCCTTACCTTCAGTAAAATCTTTCACAGAAAAATTATCCAGGATAAAAGTATCGGTATTAGGATTCCATACTTTATAATCAATGCCATTTATTATACCCGAACATTTAAAATGTTCTGAACGAAATAGACTTTCTAATCCATTAGCCTCATTCATTAATTCCTGCATATAACCTGGGCTGACGGTATTCACTGCATCTGCACTTTTTATGCCGCAGGCGAGTGGGTTCACAATATTATTCCAATCAAGCTCTCCCCATTTCCAGGTATTCCATGCAGGCAAATAAGCAGCTTTTTCCCAAGCCATCCATCCCTGGTATTGCGCATTGTGAATGGTAAGTACTGTAGGTATGTTTCTTAATTTTCCGTAAGCAAAACATTCATGCATCATAAATGGAATCAATGCAGCGTGGTGATCGTGCACATGTACTACATCGGGCAAATGTTCCCAGTTGTTTATCCATTCCAATACCGAAATCTGAAAAGCTACAAATCTTTCTGTATCATCGTCGTAACCGTAAACTTTTTCTCTATCCAACAAGCCATTAATATCTACACAATACAAATCAAAGCCTAATTTATTTTCTTTTTCTTTTATTATGGTAAAATCAAAGTTCATTTTCTCCATAGAAAAGTTTCCTTTGTGTACTACTTCCCATTCGTTTTCGTACAAAAATTTTGTTCGGTACATTGGCATTACAACTTTTGCAATATGCCCTTGCGCTTGAAGATACTTTGGCAGTGCACCAACAACATCTGCAAGACCACCAACTTTGGCCATTGGGTAACACTCAGCACTTACATGAATAACTTCCATTTTTGCAGTTAAATATTTTCAATGAATTTATGAAGTAAATTTTGAATAAATTTAAAAGCATTGGCAAAAAATATTTTTTAATTGCTATGTTCACTATTTTCTGTAGAAAAAAAATTGATATAAATCCCCTCTATAAATTATTTTTTCGTTAATAAATATTTACACTATTTTGAGACACAAAACCAACCAATTATGATAGCAACTCTTGATGAAAAATTTAATTCTTCTGCAGAAGATAAAATTATACCCACCAACTACGGGGCTTTGGGTACATTAGTAACAGTGTTTTTCTTTTGGGGTTTTATTGCTGCGGGCAATAGTGTGTTTATTCCTTTCTGTAAACACAAATTTAATTTAGATCAGTTTCAAAGCCAGTTGGTAGATACCGCATTTTATTTTGCATACTTTTTAGGAGCTCTTATTTTGTTTGCAGTAGGTGCTATGAGAGGAAGTGATCCTGTTGCTAAATGGGGTTACAAAAAGGGAATTGTTTATGGGTTACTATTTTCTGCACTAGGTGCAGTTGTTATGATTATTGCAGTAAACCTTGGTACGTTCCCCGGCATGCTTGCAGGTTTATTTGTAGTGGCTCTCGGTTTTTCATTGCAACAAACTGCTGCACAGCCTTTCGCTATCACGCTCGGGGACCCGAGTACAGGAACCAGTCGTGTTACATTAGGAGGTGCTATCAATTCCTTTGGAACTACTATTGGGCCATTGGTTGTAGGTATTGCATTGTTTGGAACTACAGCTGCTATCACTGATGAAAAAATTGCCAGTTTAAGTTTAGGGAAAGTGATTTTGTTATATAGTTGTGTTGGTTCTCTGTTCATAGCCGCAGCGGCATTGTTTTATTTTTCTAAGAAAGTACCTGCAGGTATTACGGTAGAAAAAACAGAAAAAGCAAACAAAGCTTTAAGTATGTTATTAATAATGACAGGACTTTTGGCAGTAATGTTTGTTCCGATTTTTAGTAGCTACATAGGTTTATCTGCAACAATAAGCGATGCTGAAAAACATGCTTTGGAATCTTATAGATTGAAATGGTTGATAGGTGCATTTGCTGTGATCGTTATTGGCTTAATTACTGTAAACCTGTCTGCAAAGAAGAATCCTGATGGATGGGGAGCAATGAAATATCCTCAGTTGTTATTAGGTATGTTGGGAATATTCTTTTATGTGGGAGTTGAAGTTACTGTGGGTAGTAATTTATCTGAGCTTTTAAAACACGAGGGTTTTGGTCATTTATCATCTTCTGAAGCCACCAAATATGTATCAATGTATTGGGGAAGTTTGATGATAGGTAGATGGGCAGGATCGGTGGGTGCATTTGGCTTTTCAAAACAGAAGAGAATGTTGCTGCAATTTATAGTACCATTAATTGCGTTTGTTATTTTATTGGGAGTTAATACTGCTTTTAATTACGACATGCAACCCTTCTATTATTACATTGTTTGTGTGCTAATTCAAATTGCTGCTTTCTATGTAAGTAATGACAAACCCGCAAGAACGTTATTAATCTTTTCACTGCTAGGAGTTGCAGCAATGGTTATTGGTACTCAAACCACCGGTACTGTAGCCATATATGCATTTTTAAGTGGCGGGCTTTGTTGTTCAATTATGTGGCCATCTATTTTTAGTTTGTCTGTTGCAGGGCTGGGGAAATATACCACGCAGGGTTCTGCATTTTTAATTATGATGATTTTAGGTGGTGGTATTATTCCGCCTATACAAGGAAAGTTTGCTGACTTTTTACAGGCGGGTTCTACAATTGATGGCTATGGTATTCATGCTTCTTATTGGATAGCTGCTGCATGTTATGGATATTTAGCCTTTTTTGCTTTTGTAGTAAAAGGAATTTTAAGCAAACAGGGAATAAACTATGAAGCAACTTCAACCACCGCTCACTAATTATTATAAGCTTAAAAAAATGATAGATATATCCAACGATCATGCTGTAGGAATTGATATTGGCGGAACCAATACAAAATATGGTATCGTAAACCACCGTGGGCAAATTGTGTTTGAGGGTTCTATAAGAACGGATGCATATCCCATAATAGGAGATTTTATAAATGCGCTGTACGAAAAACTGCAGCCGGAAATTGAAAGATTAAAAGATGTGCATGTTGTTGGTATAGGTATGGGCGCACCGAACGGAAATTTTTATACCGGCACCATTGATTATGCTCCCAACTTACACTGGAAAGGAATTATTCCTTTAGCTGATTTAATGACCGCGAAATTTAAACTGCCTGCAAAACTTACAAACGATGCAAATGCAGCTGCAGTTGGTGAAATGATGTATGGCGCAGCCAGAGGAATGAAAGATTTTATTATGATTACCCTTGGGACCGGTGTAGGAAGCGGCATTTTTGCTAATGGAGAATTAATTCTAGGTCATGATGGTTTTGCTGGTGAACTTGGACATACCATTGTAGTTCCCGGAGGAAGAGTACATCCAAACACAGGTTCTATGGGTTCTTTAGAAAGTTATGCAAGTGCGACGGGCGTTACTATTACTGCTATTGAATATATGACAGGTACAGATGAAGCTAGTGTATTAAGAGGAATTCCTCAGGCAGAATTAAATAGTAAAATGGTTTTTGATGCGGCACTGGCAGGAGACTCTTTAGCACAGAAAGTTTTTAAAAGTACAGGCGATATTTTAGGAATGGCATTGGCCAATTTTGTGATGTTCTCTTCGCCACAGGCAATCATTTTATTTGGGGGTCTAACCAAGGCGGGCGATATTCTTATGAAACCCGTAAAAGACAGTATGGAAAGAAATCTACTACCTATTTTTCAAAATAAAGTACAACTTATTTTTAGTGAATTAAAGGAAAGTGATGCAGCTATCTTGGGTGCAAGTGCCTTGGTTTGGGGTTAATGAAACTATTGATTTTTTTAAAGAAAAAGGTGCTTTTTGTAGCACCTTTTTCTTTGTTTTATTTTGTGAAATTATATGTATCAAATAAACTCATATCAACAGGATTGTTTGCAACACAATCGTAGTAAGTTTCTTTTTGAATGAGTTAATCATTTACAAAAAAACTGCAGGATGTTTCAGACCATGCTTTTCCATTTTTTATATGATTGCCAAACAGTCCCTCCTCTTTGTTGTTTCTGTTGTACTTTATAAATCTTTTTACAAATAATTTTTATTTATCAATCCGTAACTGATTTTGTTTTCCA
>JANXTN010000203.1 GCA_025352435.1 Ferruginibacter sp.
AGTTCTTATAAGCAAGATGAAGATTTTGACATAAGTTTAATGTATCAGTTTGTAGGGATAGAGATTATGCGGAGAATATTGGGACTTGCACAACTACCATTAGCATGCAGTCTTGATGTAAAAAAACAAATGCTGGAAAAAAGCTATCAATTTATAATGCAATAATAAAGTATGAATAAAATTATTTTAAGCGCTTGCTTGATTTGCACAGCAATATTTTCACAGGCACAAACAAAAGTGTGGTTTGATACTGATATTATGATTGGTCTACCAGAGAGAGCGCCAAGAGAAGTAGATGATGGCGTGACCTTAATAATGGCACTCAAGCAGCCACAAATAAAAATAGTAGGTATTAGCACTGTAACCAACATTGAATATGCAAGAATGGTGACAGAAAAAATACTGAACTGGCATAACAAAGGCGATAAAATTTCCATCTATGATGGTAGCCCAAAAGCAAATGATTTAGGCACTGAAAACGATGCAGTAAGAGCGATGTACGCCGCTCTTAAAAAAGAAAAACTTACTATTCTTGCCTTGGGGCCGGTTACCAATGTTGCTACTTTGATGAAAAACCACCCGGACGTTATTCCCCAGATAGATTCTATTGTGATGTGTATAGGGCGTACGCCAGGCCTACACTTTAGACCAGGCTTAGAAACTGTAACAGTGTATGATTATAATTATGAAAAGGATACAGCGTCCATGAACGTGTTATTAAAAAGTAAAACCAATTTAGTCTTTGCCGGGTACGAACCTAGTTCTTATACGCTCATTGGAAAATTCGATATTAATTTCTTAAATAAAAATGGAAACGAGGCGGATCAATGGTTGTACGATGTTTTACGTCCATGGCAACAGAGAGCAAAAACGCTCTTTGGAGTAGAAGGATTCATTCCCTACGATTGTGCAACCCTTGGAATACTAACGCATCCACAATACCTAAAAATGAATAGAGATATTCCTGTGCAGATTAATTATAGAGAAAACGATAGTCCAAGATCTCAGCCAGATATTAAAATAAAACCATACCTGGAAGTATCATACAGCTACAAAGCCAAAAGGAAAGTACAGTACGCTTACAAGGTATTGCCTGGCTTCGAAGAAATCATTTTAGAATCCCTTTCACAAAAACAATAGGCATATTAAAAACTTTTATAAAATACTATTTGCATCAATGTCGCTGCTATCGCTTGAGGTGAGATCATTTGCACAATCACCTGAATACAAACACATGCTTGATACTTTATTAAAGCATACAGTTAAAGAGATTTCGCCTAAACAAGCAATTGCTAAAAAGAAGGCAATTTACTTAGATGCACGCAAATTAGACGAATACAATGTGAGCCACATTGCAAATGCCATTAGAGTTGGTTACAGCGATTTTGCATTAAATAAAGTACCGGTAATAAATAGAAAAAAGCCCATCATTGTATACTGTTCGGTTGGCTATCGCAGTGAAAAAATCAGTGAAAAATTATTAGCCGCAGGTTATAAGAATGTTCAAAATTTATACGGCGGTATTTTTGAGTGGGTAAACGAAGGTTATCCATTAGAAGACAGTGTAGGCAATACGTTGAATGTACACGCATACAACAAAGAATGGGGGAAATGGTTGCAGGCAGGAAATAGAAAATACAACTAATTAAGGGAGTTCATTTTCCCATTTGCGTTCTCGGTCCATCCAGTTCACTTCTTTTTTTGCTTTAAGCGCCTGCACTATCCCTACAAAAAAAATAGCAAAAACATTGGCACTTAAAAAAGCCAGATTGTAACAATTGTATTCAGCAATGCTGTTGTAATGCTTGGCAAAAAAAATAATAAAATCCTGTACCCAAAAGTATAACCAGCTCGCAATAGCAATTGTAAAAACAGCATAAGAGAAATATCTTACAGCGGCTGAGAAATGTGTTTTAGTCAGTTTAAAATAAATAAAATAAACAGTTATAAAAAGTACGGCGGGTACACAAACAATCAACAGGGTGAACATAGCCGAGAACCATGGAATAGCATTAAGGACACCGAACAGAATCTTTAGCCCAAACATTATAAGAAACAGCGCAACTATAAAACCTATAAATGTAAAAAACAAGGTTCCAAAAAGCCGCAGGTATTTACCATTGTCTTCCATTAATGTTTATTTAAAATAACTAAGGTTGGTTTTTGGGGTAAGCGCTATCAAAGTTTCATACATTAATTTCACTGTGTTTTCTATATCATCTTTGTGCAGCATTTCCACCGTAGTATGCATGTAACGGAGCGGTATAGAAATTAATACACTCGGGCAACCATCATTGGCATACGCAAAAGATTCTGTATCGGTTCCTGTACTCCGACTCACGGCTCTCATCTGGTATGGTATCTTATTTTTATCTGCCGCAGTCTGTACAAAATCTAATAATTTGTTATGCACTGCAGGCCCGTAACACAGTGATGGTCCTTTGCCGCAGGCACAATCACCTTCAATCATTTTATTTATCATTGGTGTAGTACTGTCATGCGTTACATCAGTGATGATGGCAACATCGGGTTTAATTTTACGGGCGATCATTTCGGCACCACGCAAACCAATTTCTTCCTGCACAGCATTTACAATGTATAAACCAAATGGTAACTTCTTTTTATTTTCTTTCAGCAAACGTGCAACCTCCGCAATCATAAAACCCCCTACCCTGTTATCAAAAGCACGACCAATTAAATAACCATGCGCCAGTTCTTCGTAACACTCTTCGTACACCGCAATTGCCCCAATATGTATTCCTAAATCTTCTACTTCTTTTTTGGTACGGGCACCACAATCTAAAAACAATGATTCCACTTTCGGCTGTGGTTCTTTGTTCTCATTATTGCTCATGCGGGTGTGTATGGCAGGCCAGCCAAATACTGCACGAATTTTTCCTTTCTTTCCGTGTATAGCCACACGCATGCTCGGCGCAATCTGATGGTCTACACCGCCGTTTCTTTTCAAATAAATTAATCCTTCGGCAGATATATAATTTACAAACCAGCTTATCTCATCCGCATGCGCTTCTATCACGACTTTAAACGGCGCATCAGGATTTATTACACCTACTGCTGTGCCGTAAGCATCGGTAAAAAATTCATCTACATAAGGTTTTAAATATTGCATCCACAACTTCTGTCCGCCACTCTCAAACCCTGTAGGAGATGGGTTGTTTATATAATTTTCAAGAAATGTATAGGAACTTTCTTTTAAAATACTTTTCGTTTTTGCAGCTTTTGCCATATAGATATTTAAGTGCTGCAAAGCTATGAAAAGAATGTATGCTGCAAAATACAAAATCCGCTATATGCAGTATTTTTGGGGCTTTCCACTTCATTAAAGGTTTTAACAATTGTTCGGTCTCATTCGCTGTACCGTATGTGTGCATATACGCCGCTGGCGCATGCACACATACATCGCTCATTCTACCGCAGCCCTTCATCGGTAAAATCTTTTTTCAACTTCTTCCACCTTGTATTAAAAGAAACCTGCAATCACGGTAATTATTGCGCTCACCAGCATTAGTCCATCAACTAAAAAATAGTAAAAAAGATAGCCTCGTTTTTTATGAGATAAAGTATATACCCACCACACAAAACCTCCGGTTATTAAGAAAGCAAACATTTGTGGTTTGTCATTAAAATGATAGCGCAACAACAACCCCATTGAGAAGTATAAAATAAAGACCACTAAAATAATTGTGTTTAAAATTTTAGCTGGCGTGTCTGTAGCAAGGCTGTGCAGTCCATGAGATTTATCTACGGTAATATCTCGTTTATCAAAGATGATGCAGAGCAACAACATAAAACAAAATCGGGCTATCAAAAGCACCAACACAGGTATAAATGAGGTTTGTAAAAAGATTACTGAGGGCAGAATGGTAGTAATATAAGCCCATGTAAAAGCTAGTAAAACAGTTTTAAAAAACCCTATTCTTTGTAGCTTTTTTGCAAAATTAAATGGCCACAAGGGCAAAGAATAAAGCAGAGTAAAAACCATACCAAGCAACACATAAGGTAGTAAGTAACTTACCCGGTATAAAAAATAAAAAGTGGCAAATAATGAGGTAATAAACAATACAATGAAACTAAATTGTTTTGTTATAAAGCTTGGAATTGCACTTTTATCGGTAAAATAAAATTTACTGAGCAACCAGTAAAAATTATAACTGCAAATGGTAGAAAAAAAAACAAAACCGTAGAGGTTAAAATCGTTTTTTGTATGCAGAAGCAAAGCCGTTTGATAGCATAAGCCTAATGCACATAATGCAATAAAAATAGAATGAGATAAGATAAACTTAAGGAAACCCATTACGGAGTTACATATAAAAATGGATCAGCAGTTCTTATTACATTGCTTTTGTGCTTTGCAAAATCTTTTACATAAACTTCATAAAAAACGGTATCAGTATAAGGTCTTCTCACACCTGCAGGTGGTGGGCCAGGTAAGGCATTGGAGCCTGATGTACCATCGCCTCTCAAATCAATTTCCACATCGCCTTTAAAATTTTTCTTTACAGCTCTTGAAAGTGTTGATGGAAATTTAAAAGAATCAAGTTTAAATGGTGCACGGGTATTTTTTACAAAAACGTATGATGTGTCTTTTCCTTCTTTAAAACCGAAATCGCCTTCGGCATCGGTCAACTCAATAATTAAAAGAGGTTTACCATAAATATCATTTGAAAAAAATGGAGAAGTAATGGACTTAAATTTTATTTGTGGGGCAGATGTATATTTATTTTTATTACAAGCTGTAAAGAGCGCACAGAAAACGAATGCAAAAAATAAGTAACGCATATTTATTGTTTATATTCAAATTTAAACATAGAAAAGCTAAAAACAATTTTAAATTTTAGCTTTGCTTTTTTGTTAACAAACAGTTCCTTGTTCTCGCCCAATTATGAATGATTTCAATACCTCAACAACAATAAAAAACCTTTTTTCCTGCACGGCAGAGAACTTTACAGAAACTGCACTGGAAATATTTAATTTTCAATATCAACACAATAAAATTTACAACACATATTGCAATATTTTAAAAATTAACCCGAACACAATAACCTGTTTAAATAAGATTCCTTTTTTACCTATACAATTTTTTAAAAGCAGGGAAATAACTACAACGGAATTCGCACCTGCAATAATTTTTAAAAGCAGTGGTACAACAGGTTCTGTAAACAGCAAACATTTTGTAAAAAATTTATCTCTTTACGAAGAAAGTTTTTTAAAAAGCTTCCGACAATTTTATGGGGATGAAAAAAAATTTTGCATTATAGGTTTGCTTCCTTCCTATCTTGAAAGAAAAGGGTCTTCCCTGATTTACATGGTAGAAGACCTGATAAAAAAATCAGAACATACAAGCAGTGGATTTTATCTGTACGACCATGCAATGCTGAAAAATGTTTTATCAGAAAATGAAAAGAATTCACAACCAACTTTATTGATTGGCGTAACGTATGCTCTATTGGATTTTGCGGAACAAAACAATATGCAATTAAAACATACCATCATAATGGAAACCGGTGGTATGAAAGGAAGAAGAGAAGAATTGACGAGGAAGGAAGTGCACGAAATACTCAAAAAAAATTTAGGTGTATTATCCATACACTCTGAATATGGAATGACAGAATTGTTGTCTCAGGCATATTCAAAGGGAGATGGCATTTTTGATTGCCCACAATGGATGAAAATTTTGATTAGAAATGAAGATGATCCTTTTGATATTACTACTGCAGAAAATTGTGAAGGTAAATTTTGTAATGGTGCAGTAAATATTATCGACTTAGCAAATATTTATTCCTGTTCATTTATAGCCACGGACGACACCGGAATTCTATATCAAAATGGCTGTTTTGAAATTACAGGAAGATTAGAAAATAGTGATATAAGAGGATGTGGATTAATGATCATGTAAGTAGTAAAATCTGCCTCGATGCAATTATTTTTAAAATCATTTTATATCGTAATGCCCATGTACATTGAGTTAGATTGTAAATTTCATAATTAGATAGAATAGTTTTTAAAATAAATTTGTCTAAAAACATTTTTGCCCTATTTTTGCACTCCCAACAAAGGAAGGGAACGGAAGAATTGGTAGCTCAGTTGGTAGAGCAATACACTTTTAATGTATGGGCCCTGGGTTCGAGTCCCAGCCAGTTCACAAAAAGACCCCGACAAAAGTTGGGGTTTTTTAATGTGCTTTAACTGTAAGAAATAAAAATTTTCTTGATCCGGTATTTTTAAAATTCATGTGGAATCTTCAACAAATTTGTAAAGCCTTGATATGCCTTAAATTTGTTTTATGAACGATTTTTTTAAAGGCAAAACCGTAGTCATCACAGGCGGAAGTGATGGCATTGGAAAAGCGCTCACCGAACTCCTGCTTTATTATGGTGCAAACGTCGCAACATGTGCACGAAGTCAGGATAAACTGAACACACTCCAACAAAACAATTTAAATAAGCCTCTGTTATGCATTTCGGCAGATGTTAGTATTTATGAGGATTGCCAAAATTTTATAGACAAAACTATCCTTCAATTTAAAAAAATTGATATCCTAATAAATAATGCAGGTATTTCTATGCGTGCAGAGTTGAAAGATGCAGAGGTTACCATCATAAAAAAATTAATGGATGTAAATTTTTTAGGAACGGTGTATTGTACCAAGCTTGCTCTGGAAAGTTTAATAAAAACCAAGGGTACAATTGTTGGGGTCTCCTCTATTGCCGGCTATCGGGGCTTACCGGGCCGAAGTGGGTACAGCGCAAGTAAATTTGCCATGAACGGCTGGCTGGAAGCAGTAAGAACAGAATTACTTGATGATGGTGTAAATGTAATGTGGGTGGCACCGGGTTTCACGAAGAGCAATATAAGAAAGGCTGCATTAAATGAACATGCAGAAGCGCAGGGACAAAGTCCGCTGGATGAACAATCATTGATGACACCGGAAGAAGTAGCACAACACATTTTAACTGCAATTGAAAAAAGAAAACGTACGTTGGTACTAACTTACACAGGAAAACGTACAGTACTCATGAATAAATTTTTTGCATCGCTTACCGATCGCCTTACCAGAAATTTTTTTTATAAAAAAGGAAGGCTCGTAAAATAGCTTAATAGCTTTGGGTATATTATATTGCATGCTAAACAATTTTACGAGATGCCTTTGTTAACCCTCACAAGCGATATAGGTGTACAGGATTTTATGCCCGCCGCCATTAAGGGTCAGATAATGCAGGCCGATCCTTCTTTCAACGTTATTGATGTAACTCATTTGCTATCTCCCTTCAATTATCCCCAAGCTGCATACGTATGCCGAAATGCTATTAAAAATTTTCCTGCCGGCACCTACCATTTAATTCTGATAAATTTATTTGATGAGAAGTGCGACCATCTTCTTTTTATAGAACACAATGGACATTTTATTGGTTGTGCAGATAATGGACTTATAACAATGATTCTTGAAGAAGAGCCACAGAAAATAACTGCACTAACAATGGAAAAAAACCAGCCACGTAATATTTTATACTGTACCAATATCTTCGCTAAAGCATTCAGTAAACTTGCATCAGGCACGCCCTTCGCAGAAATTGGCTATCCGGATATTTCGATTAAAGTGAAAAACCCACTAAAACCAATGTTGGGCAACAACTGGATTGAAGGACAAATAATTTTTATTGATAACTTTGAAAATGTCATAGTAAACATCAGCAAGGAAGAATTTGAAGAACAGAGAAAAGGAAGAAAATTTTCCATTGTGTTTAAGCGAGACGAAAGCATAGAAAAAATAAGTGAAACTTATGCGGATGTACCCGAAGGTGAAAAAGTTGCTTTATTTAATGCAGCGGGTTATCTGGAAATAGCAATCAATAAAGGCAATGCCGCAGGGCTCTTTGGGCTGCAGGGTTTCTCAGAAAGACAACAAAAAGTATTACAGGTTCAATTTTCAAACAATCATATTTTTTACCAGACGGTTAAAGTATATTTTCAATAAAATTTTATAACAACATACATCATACTAAAAAAACAAAAATGAAAAAACTATTATTTGCATTCTCATTGTTGTGCACTGCAACGATTGCAACTGCGCAATTAAAAATGCCCGCACCCTCGCCTTCACAAACTATAAAGCAGGATTTTGCTTTAGGAAGTATTGAAATCATTTATAGTCGTCCATCAATAAAAGGTAGAAAAGTATTTGGTGACCTTGTACCATATAACGCAGTTTGGCGTACCGGTGCTAATGCCGCAACATTAATTAAGTTTAATGACGCCGTGGAAATAGGAGGTAAAAAACTCGATACCGGTACATATGCGTTGTATAGTATTCCAAATGAAGGGAACTGGGAAATTATTTTAAACAAAGGAATTACAAACTGGGGCACTGAGTATAAACAGTCGGAAGATGTTGTTAGATTTAAGGTGAATACAATGAAAATGAAAGAAGCTGTAGAAACTTTTACGATGCAGTTTGCAAACATAAAGCCTGAAAGCTGTGACTTACAAATTATGTGGGATAAAACTGTGGTTTCTATACCTGTTACAGCGCTAATAAAAGACCGCATGCGTGCGTCCATTGAAAAAGCAATGATGGGTGATAAAAAACCATACTGGAATGCTGCACAGTTTTATAATGAATATGATAAAAACAGCGCTAAGGCATTAGAAAATATAAATGCTGCAGTAGCACAAAATCCGAAAGCTTATTACATGTGGTTATATAAAGCGAAAATTGAAAAAGATATGGGTGATAAAAAGGCAGCTATGGCTAGCTCACAAAAATCTTTGATGCTGGCAAAGGAAGCTAAAAATGAGGATTACGTAAAAATGAATGAAGACTTAATGAAGAAATTAAAATAAAATTATCTTCCGAATTGAAAGCCGCTTTTATAAGGCGGCTTTTTTATTACCCAAAAAAAGCTGTAGAATTAAACTTGTGAAAATTACAAAGATTACTCCAATAACATTCAACCATAAGAAAGAAATTACATCTGCTTTATAAATTACAATCACACCTATTTGAGATGATAATGCAGCTATAAAAACTGCATTTGCCTGTACTTTTTTTATCCAAAACGCAACTAAAAAAATACCAAGTATAACACCGTAAAATATAGACCCTAAAATATTTACTGCTTCTATTAAACTGTTGCCAATATTTTGTGCAAACATGGCAATGATGATGCAGAATACTCCCCAGCCAAATGTATACCACTGAGAAGTTTTATATTCCTGCAAAGAAGTTTTTTCTGCAGTAAAGAATTTCTGGTGAAAGTCAATCATAGTGCAGGCCGCCAAGGAATTTAATGCACCCGCAATACTTCCCCATGCACTTAAAAATATTACTGCAAATAATAATCCTGTAAGGCCAATAGGCAAATTATCTTTTACAAATCGAAGAAAAATAAAATTAGTATCATTAGCATCATCACCCGGCAAAGCCTTCTTAAGCTCTGCTTTGTAAGCAGTTCTGTTTTTTGCCATCGCTACTGCATCTTTGCCTGCAGCTGCTTCATTGTACGCCATTGTAATTTTTTGTAACTCAGGTGCAAATGCTGTCTTATTTGCAGCAATAATTTTAGTATCATCAAAGTAGACAGGTGCTTTGTGATAGAGATAGAATGTGAAAATTAAAATGCCTATCAAGAGTATAAAAAACTGCATCGGTACTTTTACGAGTCCATTCATCAGCAATCCTTTCCTGCTTTCTTCAATATTTTTTCCTGTTAAATATTTACCCACCTGGCTATGATCAGTTCCAAAATAGCTAAGTGCAAGAAAAAAGCCACCAATTAATCCACTCCAGATATTGTACTTATCTTTCCAATCAAACCCTTTGTCAGTGAAGCCTGTAGTAATCACATTCATTTTTCCATAAGTACCTGCTTCTTTAATCGCCTCTTTAAATCCCATACCTGGGGGCAACATGCTTACAGCAATGTATCCAATCAAAAAAAGAGAAATGAAAATGATAATCATCTGCAGTTTCTGCGTGTGCGCCACCGCATTTGCCCCGCCACTCACGGTATAAATAATCAAAATACCTCCCATTAAAATATTTGTGTAATAAATATTCCAACCCATAATGGAACATAAAATTAGAGAAGGCGCATAAATACTCACACCGGTACTTAATCCCCGAGAAATTAAAAACAGGAATGAAGTAAAGGTTCTTGTTTTTACATCAAACCGCTTTTCTAAAAATTCGTACGCTGTATAAACTTTTAATTTGTTAAAAACAGGAACAAAGAAGATACTGATGACAATCATTGCGAAGGGTAAACCAAAATAGTACTGTACAAACCGCATTCCATCTGTATAAGCCTGACCGGGGCCTGTGAGGTAAGTAATGGCACTCGCCTGTGTTCCCATGATACTTAATAAAACCAAGTACCAAGGCATACTTCTATTGCTTAAAAAATATCCTTCTAAATTTTTTGTTGTGCGGCTTTTATATATACCATACGCCACAATGCAACATAATACAGAAACAAGTATGATCCAGTCAATAATATTCATTGGACTATGATATTATTTCTGCGGTTTAGCAATCAAATTTGCAAATAATCTGTAAGCGCCGGGTACACCTGCAGGCAATTCTCTAAAAAAAACGAGACCTGTATACACATATTTCCCCTTGCCATAATCAGCTATAATGAGACTTCCGTCCTGTTCTGCTTCTCCCGGGTCTTTCATGCTGATTATTCTTTTGTATGCGGGATCTATTTTTTCAGCATGGTAAGTACTCCTTTCCTGAATCCATCCTTCAAAATCTTTTTGAGAAATTTTATTGGGATAATTTAACGCCGGATGATTTGGTAGTAAAAAATTTACCGTGGCAGTTTCATCTGTAATTCTATTTCTGCTTATTGTAAACGGATAAGGAGAAATATCCGCCTTTACCGGTCCTATAGAATTATTTGTATTGTATTGTGTGAGTAACACGCCTCCATCTTTTACATACTGCATCAATGTCGGGTAAACATTGCTAAGCCATGCGTGAATGTTATATGCACGAACACCGGTAACTATCACATCGAATTGCGTTAATTTAAATGGAGTAATATCCTTTTCTGTAAGTATCGTTACTTTATATCCCATCTGCTCCAATGCCTGCGCCACTTTATCTCCTGCTCCATCAATATAACCTGCTGAATTTCCAACCGTTTTTAAGTCGATTTTCAACACCTTCACCTTGTCCATGTAATTATAAAATACGTCGGGTATATGATCGTAACTTATTCTTTTGAGCGAAGTATACTGATGCTCAAACATAGACGCAGCAACCAGTTCCCCGCCAACAGAAGTTACCCCATCGTTTGCAAAATCATTCCCTTTCAAAACTGTTGAAAAATTTGTTTTAGCGTTCTTTTGCATTACCATTATCGTATCAGCCACAAGCATACTTTCTTTGCCCACTTTTGTGTAAAATTTTATCTTTTCGTTCAAGTTATCGTTGGATTGTATAGAAAAGTCCACCTGCTTTTTTTCATCTTTTTTATTATTGGAAAAAATTAAAAGGTTGGGTGTGGCATTTATAAATACCGGAGAAACAATTTGTACCGGTTGATATAATTCTCCTTTTACAGGATCTGTGTATTTGTATATAATTGGTTTCTTAATAGTAATTTCTTTTCCTTCGAAATTTATTATGAAATCAACGAGTGGCAAATCATTTTGGGCTTTCCCAATCTCTTCCTGATTTTTAACATTAAAGCTGCCGTAATCTTTTTCTTGTCCTAGCCAGTAAGGTTGTGTTACAGTCGCATTTTGAGGGATAAGAAAAGTTTGAGTTAAAGAACTATTTTCATTTTCCTGAGTCTTGAAATTATAGTAAGTATCATGGAAATGTAAACTCGCATTTTTAACATCAACTCCTAAACGATTGTTGAATGTGAAATTAAGTTTCATACTATCCCCTACAGTGTTGAATTGCTCGTTTGCCTGAGCCTCTAAAAAAACACCTGACGCTTTTTCAATAATATTAGTGAGTTGAGATAGTTTGTAATCTTTCCAATATTTACTTTCTATACTTTCGAAATCTGAGTAAAGGTTGACAAGATTCTTTAAACTTTTAGAGGGATCAAGAAAAGAAAAATTATTTATTAAACTGTTAAGAGCAAGAGTAAAATTTTTACCGACTTTTTTTGAGGTTATATCTACACCATCCATTAAATCATTAACAGGCTTCTCCCCTTTTATGGTGGTAAAATATTCAAAAGATTTTCCTCTTTGTGCAGGGACACCAAAACCCTGACTCTTGTGCCTACTGCGACTTTCTGCAGCTATTTCACCATAACTTTTTCCAAGTATGGGATTATAAACACCACAGTCTATTTTAAATTGATCTTCTCTTGTTGTATTGTTGCCGCCAAAATTAAATGTGTTCCAGAGCAATCTTTTGGCTTGCCATATTGTAACATATTTTAACTGCTCAGGAAATTTTGTAGGATCAGCTGCAGCGTCAAATGCTTCCCCCGCAAGTATTGCAGAAGCTGTATGATGACCATGGCCTCCTTCACCTGTTGTGGGGAAACGAGTAATGATTACATCGGGTTTAAATTTTCTGATAACCCATACCACATCTGACAAGATTTTATCGTGCCCCCAAATGCGCATTGCTTCTTCGGGATTTTTACTAAAGCCAAAATCAAATGCACGGCTAAAAAACTGTTCCGCACCATCAATTCTTCTGGCCGACAGCAATTCCTGTGTGCGAATTAATCCAAGGTCAATTCCCTGATCATCTCCAATTAAATTCTGTCCGCCATCACCTCTCGTAAGACTTAAATAACCTGTACGGAATTTTCTTTCATTGGCTAAATAAGCAAGTAGCCTTGTGTTTTCATCATCCGGATGAGCAGCCACATAGAGCACGCTGCCATACACTTCCAACTTTTTCATTTGCTGCAAAATATCGGCAGCAGAATAAGTAGCAGGAGCCTGAGCATTGGTACTGGTTAAAGAAACTACAGAAAGTAAAAGCAAAAAATATTTCTTCATTATTATTGTTATTTTAAAACTCATGCGATTGGTTTATTTATTGACCAACAAAAAAAACTGCATTGGTAAATAGCATCTTTCCGTTTTCCCAAAAACTCCTAAAAAGTGGATTATCTGCAAAGAATATAACCGAGCCTCTGCCCATTGGCAATTCTCCTAAAAGCACTGCATCTTTTAAATGAGCTTTTACTTTATTACCAACAAAACCCGCAACAGGCTGTGTTTTTCTTATTACACCCACATTCCATCCATCTCTCAAATATTCGTACGCATTTTCATTTAGTTTTAATGTGTAATAAAAATTTGGATAGCCGAATCCTATGGGATGGGTATTATCAAGTTCCATCTTGTAAATAGCGCCGGGTATGTTATTAGTTACATCTTCTTTTTCTCTTTCTGAGTATTTTTTCAAGGCGCTATAACCGAGTGCACTATCTGTTTTATCTTCAGGTAGTTTTTTCAATTTTATTCCCCAGTCTAGTGCTGAAATCTGCTTCACAGCGTTTTCCATGGCAATTAATCTTCCACCATCTTTAACCCATTGTCTTAATGAAGCAACACCATCTTTAGAATTTAAAAATTTATAATTCCCGTCCGGCAAAATGATTGTGTTATAATTTTTCAACTCAGTATTATCAAAATCCGTGGCATTTACAAGGGTGATTTTTTTATTAAGTTCCTGTTCAAACAAATGCCAAACCTCACCAGCGCCGGATGCTGATACACCTTCACCGGTAAGCAATGCTACTTTTGGATTTTTTATAAAGTGAATTTTATTAGAACCTGCGTCAAATCCTTTTTGGGAAAATCCTGAGGATAAAATTTTGTAGTCAATTTTATTTTGCTGAAACAAAGCAATAATTTTTTCTATTTTATCTTCATTTCCTTTCCGGAGTACGAGTAAACTTCCTTCATTAAATGTAATATCATCATTTAAAAAAGAAGATTCGGCAAACCTGAGTTTTACATTTGCATCCAGCAATGCGCTCACAAGTTTTGTTTCATTAAAACCGTTGTAAGCCACTACATAGCCATAGGCATTGCTGGTAGCAGCTGTTGAGGGTGTACTGTTATTCTCACCATTTATAGAAACAATATTTTCTTTGCAGGCATAAGTTTGCAGCCCGTATGCATAAGGCAATGCCCATGCAGTAATATCATAAGTGGCACTGTCATTAAGTTTTGGTTGTGGCTCAAACAGCACTCTTAGCAATGCGGCTTTAGGTTGTGCAGCATTTATAATAAGATCATTTTTTTGCAGAGAAAAATTTTCTTCTTTCTGGTTAAAATAATTATAGCCCTTCGCAGTACCATTACTATTGGTATATCCAAACATTATTTCATTTTTTTGAAGCAGATTTTTTAAGGCAGCTATGTTTCCTTTTGAAATGTTTTTTACAACATAACTTTTGTACACATTATTTTTACCGGCATTGCTTTCATCAAAATAATTTTTAAAATTAAATAACAGTTTACTTGCATTTGCAGAAGCTATTTCTATTGTACTGATGCTTGTAGCAAAATGATGTGCAATTCTATCGTCCAGTGTAAGTGTATCTCCATTTCTTAATGCTATAGAAACACCTGAACCGCCATTACCACCTTGCTCATAGGTCATTCCAATACTTCCGTTAAACAAAGGATACGTATCTCCGTACGATGGATAAAATAAATCAAATTGCTGCTTGGTAAAAAACAGCCACCCATTTGCATCAAAATATTTCGCATTATTTTTTCCTACGGTTACTTGAAAATCTTTTTGCCATTGCGTTACAGCTTCATGCACAGGTTCTGCAGCAGGTGCAAAATAATAAGGATTGTTAGGAGATTGTTCATGAAAATCACAGTGAATTTGGGGCATCCATTGCTGGTATTTTGCAAGGCGTGCCTGCGACTCGATTTGTGTTTGCCAAGCCCAGTCACGGTTTAAATCAAAATTATAATGATTGGTTCTTCCACCTGGCCAAGGTTCATGATGCTCTCTCGCATTTACATCAGCGTTAGGATATTTGCCACTTACCTGTCTAAGCCAATTTACATATCTATCACGACCGTCAGGGTTTAAACATGGATCAATAATTACTATAGTATTTTTCATCCACCCATTTAAAGCTTCATCTTTTCCACTTAATATTTCATACAGAACTTTCATCGAAACCTCCGAAGAACTGGTTTCGTTACCATGTACGTTGTAACTAAGCCAGACAATAACGGGAGCATTTACATTTCCCGGTGCATCTTTCAATAAGCCAGTTAAACGCAGATTGTTTTTTCTGATTTCATCAATTCTCTGCATATTTTCCTTGCTTGCTATTACAGCCATCAGCAAAGGTCTTCCTTCATTCGTTTCACCATATTTTTCCAGCTTCATCTGGTCGGGCACAGCGTTAGCTGCCGTTTCGAAATAATTTACTATTCGTGAATGAGCGGTAAATTTGCTTCCTAATTTATAACCCAGAAAAGCATCCGGACTTATAATATTTTGTGCTTTAGTAAAAGAGGAAAGTGTACATAGAAATAATAAACTGAGCGTTATTTTGATCATATGAGTTAAAATTATAGCAGTGAAATTATATTGTAAAAAAATAAAAACCGATTTTATTTTGGATACTATTTTAAGAATAAATGGATGTTACTAATTTATATTTATGTAAAGACAATTGCCAATTCAAAACATTACATTTGAGAATGAAAAAACTTTCCTTCTTTGCAATATGTTTTACAACATTTTGTGCACAGGCACAGATAAATCATTTTAAATACAACAACAACAAAAATATTACCGTAAACAAAGCTGCTGTTGTATCTGCACATGCACTTGCAAGCGATGCCGGACTTTCAGTTATGAAGAAAGGTGGTAATGCTTTTGATGCCGCTATTGCTACACAACTTGCGCTTGCGGTAGTTTATCCGGGTGCAGGCAATATTGGTGGTGGCGGTTTTATGGTGGCACATACGAGCTCAGGAAAAAATATTGCACTCGATTACCGAGAATCTGCCCCTGCAAAAGCTACCAAAGACATGTACTTGGACAGTGCAAAAAATGCCGTTACAATTCTAAGTATGGAAGGAAGGTTGGCAAGCGGTGTACCGGGAACGGTTGCCGGGTTATTTGCAACACTCAAATATGCAAAGCTCCCCTTTTCAACTTTAATAGAGGAAGCCATTAACCTTGCTGAGAAAGGCTTTGCATTAACAAAAGCGCAGGCCGAAGATTTTAATAATAGTCATGCAGTTTTTACGAGAAATAATAAAAACCAAGTTGCATTTGTGAGAGACGCTCCTTGGAAAGAGGGTGATATTTTAATACAGACAGAGCTTGCCAATACGCTTAAAAGAATTAGAGATAAAGGAGTAAAAGGTTTTTACGAAGGAGAAACTGCTAAACTGATTGCTACCGAAATGAAAACGGGCAATGGTATTATTACCGAAGCCGATTTGAAAAATTACAAAGTGAAAGAAAGGGTTGCGATGCAATTTCCTTACAAAGATTATCAGATTATAACGATGCCTTTACCGAGTAGTGGAGGAATTATTTTGCAACAGCTTTTTAAAATGACTGCACAAAAAAATCTGGCTTCTTTCCCGTTCCATTCAAAAGAAAGTGTTCAATTAATAGTGGAGGCTGAACGCAGAGCGTTTGCTGACCGTGCAGAATTTATGGGCGATGAAGACTTTGTGAAAGTGCCGGTGAAAACACTTGTAAGCGATAGTTATTTAAAAAACAGAATGGCTGATTATGTTGCAGGCAAGGCCGGAAACAGCAGTAAAATACAGCCCGGGCAAATAAAAGAAAGTGAGGAAACAACGCACATCAGCATTACTGATGCTGAGGGAAATGCAGTGGCCGTGACTACAACTTTGAATGACCATTTTGGAAGTAAAACAATCATAAGCGGAGCCGGTTTTGTAATGAACAATGAGATGGATGATTTTAGTGTAAAGCCAGGGGTGCCCAATATGTATGGAGCTATTGGCAATGATAAAAATGCAATTGCGCCCGGAAAACGCATGCTGAGCAGCATGACACCCACCATTGTTTTAAAAAACAACAAGCCTTTTATAGTAGTAGGAACTCCCGGCGGAACAACCATCCCAACAAGCGTATTTCAAAGTATTGTAAATGTGATCGATTACAAATTGAGTGCTATAGATGCTGTGAACAAACCAAAATTTCATCACCAATGGCAGCCTGACATTATTTCTGTTGAAAAAGATTTTGATAAATCATTAAAGGAAGATCTTAATAAGATGGGTTATAAAATTGTTGAACGTGGTACAATTGGAAGAACTGAACTAATAACAATTACAGCTACTGGAAATATAAAAAGCAAAATAAAAATCACTGCCGTGGCTGACAAGCGTGGAGATGATGATGCCAGAGGCTATTGATCTCTTTATCGAAACACTATCAATCTTGTTTTTTTAAAAGGGAATAAACAACAGTATCTATAAACTTCCCATCAAAGAATTCGTTTTGTTTAAAATGGGCTTCTTTAATAAAACCATTTTTCTCTAAAACCCTTGCTGAAGCAATGTTATCAGGATCTATCACTGCTTCAAGAGAGTGCATTTTCATTTCATTAAATCCATAATCAACAATTAGCTTAACAGCTTCTGAAATAATTCCTTTGCCCTGAAATTCCGGTGAAACCATATAACCGATTTCTGATCTATAATGTTCCCATTTAATTCTGTAGTGACCGATAAAACCAATCAATGTATTGCTTCCTTTTATAGTTATAGCCCAGTTTATTCCCTCATTTGTTCTCAGTTTTTGTTCAATCATATTTATTAAAGCCATCGCTTCATCCAAATTTTTACACAATGGTCTTGCAACATATTTCATTACATCAGTATTACTTCTTAAAGCAAATATCTCATTTACATCGGCTGGTGTAATTTGCCTTAAAAGCAAACGATCGGATGCTAGATTTTTAAACGGTAAAAAAGAAAACTGACTCATTATTTCATCTAATTTTTTTAGCTAGTTTCTTAAAATTAATATCCATTACGTCATAAGCCTCTTTTGATTGAAATGAATAATGCCACCATTCTGTCTCAAGACTTTTAAAACCAAACTTTTCCATCGTTGCTTTCAAAAGTGTTCTGTTTTTTATTATTTGAGGGGAAAGATTTTTTGTAAACGAATGATGCGCACTGTCAGTAAAATTATCAAAGCCTGTACCCATGTTAAGTTCCTTATTGGTTTGGATATCGATGATTGTGAGGTCCACAGCAATCCCTCTATTATGCCCACTGCCGTTAGTAGGATTTGCAACATAACGTTCATCATGCACCAAATTCCACATCAGCTTTGTAACAGAATACGGTCGGTAAGCGTCAAATATTTTTAAACTAAAACCTAAACTTTTCAATTCATTATTTACATTTAGCAAAGCAAAGGCAGCGTCTTTTCTTAAATAAGTAGTACTTACTTTTTTGTACAAATTTATTTTGGTAAAATTATTGGAGGTACCATATTTTAGATCCAATACGACGTTTGGAATAGATTTTTTTAAATCGACCAGTGTGTTTTTATCATTTGTTTTAATTGATTTGCTATAATCCTGAAATGATGAGATGATGGGTGATGGCTGAGCAACACTCATCTCTGTAAAAAACAAAATGAAAAAAATTAGAGTCAAAAATAACTTCACAGGGTTTATTTGATTAAGAGTTAAATTGATCGTTGAAATTAAAAAGTATTTTTTAAACCCTAAAAAAATTTCCACTTTTACAAATAATTATTAAGAAATACAACAAAAGAATTAATGAATGTAAAAACAATAGATAAAAATGGCATCCGTATAAAATTTATTAATACAGAAGTTGAACTTGAAAAACTAACTGCCAATTTAAAAACGAAGAGCGCTTTTGGTTTTGATACAGAATTTGATCGGTTTTGCAGAGAGTATGGATTTAAACTTTTTTTGTTACAAATATTTGATGGAGAAACTTGCTACCTCGTAGATCCGTTAGCCTTAAAAGATCTGAGTACGTTGTGGACGGTTTTTGAAAATCCCTCTATTTGCAAAGTTGTATATTCATCTTCAGAAGACATTCAACTTTTAAAATTGAATGGGTGCAACATTAAAAATATTTACGATTTACAAATAGCTGCGAAACTCTGTAATTACAATGCAAATTCTTTCTCTGACTTAATAAATATGATGTTCGATGTGGTGCTTGACAAGGGCATGCAAAGATCTAACTGGCGCCCCAGGCCACTCAACAAAGCCCAACAGATTTATGCAAGCAATGATGTTATTTGGCTATTAAAATTGAAAGCTATTTTTACTGAAACTGCACATGAGAAAGGGGTAACCGAAATGATTAAAGAGGAAAATCTATTATGCGAAGAGGTAGTTGCATCCTTGTACACTGTAAAACTTTCCGCAAAGCAAAAAGCTACCAACAGTAATTACCATCAACTGGAGTTATTAAAACTTTTTAACCTCCGAAACCATTTTGCGGAAGAGTACAATATGCCGCCGTTTCAGATTGTGGCTGATAGAATACTCGAAGAAATTGTAGAAAACAGAAATATTTTTTTGAGTGACCCTTTTAAAAAAGGGTATTGCAAAAAGTTGATGAATGACGAAAAAAACAAACAACTTTTTTATGATGCAGTTGTTTCTATTGATGAAAAAATTTCAAATTTACCCACCAAAAAGAATTACGAAAAAAACCTGGAGCAAAAGTATTATAAAGCACCATCTAAAGAAACGGTAGAAAATAACCTTAAAAGAATGAATGAAGTTTTAATAAAAAAATATGGTGAAGTGGCTGCAGAATTTATGTTACGTGGTTTAAAAAAATCTCTTTTAACAACTCCGTTTTCAGAAATTAAATTGAGAAAATATCAACAAAATATAATCACTGAAACTTGTAGTAATTTAAATATTCAACTCTAATTAACACTTCTCATTAATGCAGAAGGCAATCGATTATCTTAGCAGGAAAGATAAAATATTTGCGGAGATAATTCAGCAATATGGAATTCCTGCTTTTCCTACGAGGCCACAAGGCTTTGAAACGCTTGCTTTGCTTATATTGGAGCAGCAGGTGTCCATTGATTCTGCCAAAGCAACATTTGTAAAATTAAAAAAAGTTGTAAAAAATTTTACTCCTAAAAAATTATTCTCTTTGTCTGATGAAATGTACAGAAGCTGCGGGGTGAGCCGGCAGAAAACTTCGTACATAAAAGCATTGGCCAGTGCAATAATTAGCAAAGAGATTGACATTGAAAGTCTACCTTTTAAAAGCAACGAAATTGTTAGAGAAGAGCTAATTAAAATAAAAGGAATAGGAAACTGGACTATAGATGTTTACCTGATGTTCTGTTTGCAATCTTCTGATATCATTCCACTGGGTGACATAGCCGTGGTAAATACCATCAAGGAATTGTTTGACATTCATGACAGAAATGAAATGGAAATATTGTCAAATTCGTGGAGCCCACACAGATCAGCTGCTACATTTTTGCTATGGCGTTACTATCTTGGCAAAAGAAAAAGAAAGGTTACCTATCAATTTACAAACCACCATCTGATTCCAAATCTTATTATCAAACCCTGTGTAGGGTAATGTGGTGCTGCAAAATTATTATCTACAAAACCAAACCCATTAGAAAAGTTTACGGTGTTTAAATTTTCTGCCCGTAGAAATGCCGAGAATCCCTTTATTCTAAAATTTAGAAAAGCTGTAACATCCGGCCTGTTGCTGATTATTGCTGTGTCCTGCGGGCTAAACTGCCCAAGCAATGGAGAATAATTATTTGCCTTGTACGAAGTATAATACCTCACTTCTAAACCTGTACTCAATCTTAAGTTTTTAAACAAGCTGCCTTCATAGGCTATCCGGCTACGTGTAAAAAGAAAAGGAAGTTTTATTGGCGCAGCTTTATCTGTCTGCTGCAGTGTAGCGTCAGCGTAATAAAATATATTTCTTTTAAGTTTTATTTTTTTTGATGCAAAAAACTGTATAATATTTATTGGTTTGTTGTACTGATCTGTTTGATAATAATTTTTAAAATAACTGTAGTTTGTCAATAGATAGTTATTAAATCCAAATTTTATAAATGAAGTGCTCGCAGTTGCACCAAAGGATGTAATATTTTCTTTTTTGTAATTGTTTAAGTTCCCCAAATTAAAAGAAGAACGGTTGTCAAAAATAAATGACGGTGTACGGTTTACATTACTGAAATAAAGATTTACGTCACCTAATTTTTTATTCAAATACCTGCCAATACTGCCTTGCACACTATAATCTCCCCTATTTAATCCGTTTAAATAATACTCCCCTTTCAACAAAACATCCCATAACTTGTTACGGGTTCTGTTTCGATATTCTCCATGCAGGAGGATATTATAAAAATTATAATTGCCCGTTTTTAAATTGGCTTTTAGGTTTTGTAAACTTACACCAGCTAAAAAAAACTGCGCAGCATTTTTTGTATCAGGAAACTGTATTAAAGAAAAATCATTGGTAATAGATTGCCATTTTTCATACAATTGAAAACTATCTATTTTCTTAGGAAAATTTATACCATACCAGTTTTTGTAAATCATCGAATCAGCTACATCATCTTTAAATAGATAGGAATTTGTAGAGGCTGTAAAAGTGTGCTGCACCCGTAGTTTTGGATAAAATAAATATTCTGTCGTGGAATCATTTATCGCAATAGAATCTCGTTTTCCAAGGTCATAGCTTTGCCTTAAAAAAACGATTTTTTCTTTATAAGTATTACCCGTTTTTACAGATGCCTGAAAAGGATTGGGTTCGTAAGGCAATGCTCCTCCTAAATTTACAGGTATGCTAAAACGTGCTTTTTTATTTGGGTCTAATAATAACGCATCTGAAGTTATACCACCATTTTCCGAAGCTTTAAGAGCGTTAGATAAATACACAAAAGAACCGTTGTATCGCTTTCTCTTGCCTTGATAAGTACTAAATATCCTCACATTGTTGTGATTGGTATTTTGTGTTACAAAAAAACCGGGTGCACTTATTAATCTGTATTCAAAACCAACATTAATATTGGGGCGGGGGTTTTGCGTATGCAATGCCTGTATCATTTGTTCCTTACCACTTGCTAGCTGGTATCCAATCATAGAAAAAGGCCCGGTAGTTTTATATTGCTTCGTATCCTCTAGTTTAAATTTATAAACATCAAATGCATGAAAGCCTGCATCCCATCCGGGTTTATTAAACGGTTTAAATATTAATGGGAATGCTGCCTGGCCATTATTCCCCAGGTATTGATATGTGGAGGGAACTGAATAATATTTATCGAAATCATTAACTGAAGAATCGATTGGGTATCTTCTTACCGAATCTAAATATCTAAAACTGATGCTGATAGAATCTGCAAGGTCGTCTCTGTGTTCAAATCCAAGTGTATCAAGTTTGTTATTGTTTTTTCTTTTTGTGGTGTCTGAGCCACGGGAGTTTGTTGGAGAGCGTTTAGAATTTATTACATCTCGTATTCTACCGCCCGGCAACTGACAAAAAGCAATGGTTGCAGTGAGACAAAAGAAAAAAAACAGAGATACTTTTTTCATGTAATTATAATACTCGAATTAGCTCTTTAAAAATATGTGTAAGCTTAGGTTCTGCATCTTTTGCAGCCTGCAAAACTTCTTCATGGGTAATCGTATTTTCTTCTTCCCTGATACCAATATCTGTAATAACACTCATTGCAAAAACCGGCAAACCCATGTGTACAGCGGCTATTACTTCCTGCACCGTACTCATGCCTACCGCATCGCCACCCAAAACGTTCAACATTTTATATTCAGCTCTTGTTTCAAAGGTGGGTCCCGTAACACCAACATACACACCTTGTTTAACTTCGTAATTTGCAGCTGCTGCGATGGAGAATGCTTTATCAATTAAATCTTTTCTGTAGGGTTCGCTCATATCAGGAAATCTTTTACCAAAAGCCTCTTCGTTTTTACCAAGCAATGGATTTAAAGTGAGCATGCTGATATGATCGTTAATGATCATCAAATCGCCGACCTTAAAGCTTTTGTTCATACCACCTGCAGCATTGCTAATGAGCAAAGTTGAAATACCTAAGTATTTCATTACTCTGATGGGAAAAACAACTTCCTGAGTTGAATAGCCTTCATAATAATGAAAACGCCCTGCCATTGCTACCACCTTTTTTCCTGATAGTTCGCCAAAAATTAATTTACCGCTATGACCTTCCACTGTGCTTACGGGGAAATGCGGAATAGCTTCATAGGGAATTTCTTTTTCAATTTTAATTTCGCCGGTAAAACTTCCGAGACCACTACCCAATACAATACCTATCACCGGTGTCTCTGTGTAATTGTTTTTTATAAATGCAACTGCAGATTGTATTTCTTGTAAGACTACTGACATTAAAAAGTTCTTATATTTTGGGGATTAAATGATTCTGTTGAACGTTCAAAAATACGTTGTTTCAATTTGGCATAATAAAGGAGATTAATCTTTTAACATGAGGCTGAGAATAGTACCTGCAAAAAGATCCATAGAAGTATTGATGAATGGAGTCCCGATATCTATCGGCACCACGGAATATCCACAAAGCTGCTTCTTTGCCGACTCAATAATAAACTGGTTTATCAGTTTAAAAAAGTCTGCGATGTAAGAATGAATTCCTCCTGGTAAAAACTGATTTACATCAAACTCGGGTATGGTTTTTCGTTATCTTCGCAAAAATTTTTAGAGTATGAATTTACATGAATACCAGGCTAAAGAATTATTGAAAAAATACAACGTACCTGTACAGGAAGGCGTTGCTTGCAGCACAGTTGCGGAAGCAGAAGAAGCTTACCGTTACATAAATACCCAATACGGTAGCAAGTTTGCCGTAGTGAAAGCACAGATACATGCCGGTGGCCGTGGCAAAGGTAATATTGTAGGAAAAGAACAACGTGGTGTAGCGGTTGCAAAAAGTGCTGAGGATGTAAAAAAAATTGCTACTAATTTATTGGGAGGTACTTTAGTAACTATACAAACGGGTGAAGCAGGAAAAGTGGTAAATAAGATTTTGATTGCACAGGATGTATATTATGAAGGTGCACACCCTGTAAAAGAATTTTATCTTTCTATTTTATTAGATAGAACGAAAGGTGAAAATGTAATCATGTACAGTACCGAAGGCGGGATGAACATCGAAGACGTAGCACACGATACGCCCGAAAAAATATTTAAAGAGTGGGTTCATCCCGGTGGCACTTTACAGGCGTTTCAGGCCCGCAAAATCGGTTACAATCTTGGATTAAGCGGAGAAGCTTTAAAAAATTGCGTAAAGTTTGTAAGCAATTTGTATAATGCATATGTTGGTTTGGATTGTGGTATGTTAGAAATTAATCCGTTGTTTAAAACAAGCGACGATAAAATTATTGCTGTTGATTGTAAAATGAATGTGGATGACAATGCATTGATGCGTCATGCAGATGTAATGGCATTAAGAGATATTAGCGAGGAAGATCCTACAGAAGTGGAAGCAGGAAAGTACAACCTGAATTTTGTAAAATTGGATGGCAACGTAGGTTGTATGGTAAACGGTGCAGGCCTTGCAATGGCTACAATGGATATGATAAAATTAAGTGGTGGCGAGCCGGCAAACTTCTTAGACGTAGGTGGCACAGCAAATGCTCAAACAGTAGAAGCGGGCTTTAGAATAATTATGAAAGACCCAAAGGTAAAAGCGATTTTGATAAATATTTTTGGAGGAATAGTTCGTTGCGATCGTGTAGCACAAGGTGTTATAGATGCATATACTAGCATTGGCAATATTGAAATTCCAATCATTGTTCGTTTGCAAGGAACAAATGCTGATGTTGCTAAAAAATTAATTGATGAGAGTGGATTAAAAGTACAAAGCGCAATTTTATTAAGCGAAGCTGCAGAATTGGTTGGCAAGGCAGTAGCGTAAACTAGATTGTAAATATGAGATTGTAGATTTACAAATCCGTTCAATTTTTTAAACGCATTTTTTGTAGAATTTATAAAAATATTTATATAAATGCAAAAAGCTTCTCCAAGGTGGAAAAGCTTTTTTATTGTAAGGATTATAGGGTTTTAGGATTTTGGAACAAGCACTGCATCTACTACATGTATAACTCCGTTGCTTTGATTTACATCCGCAATTGTCACATAAGATTTACCACCTGAAGTATCAGTGATTCTTACTTTTTTACCTTTCAACGTAAGTGTCAATGGTGCACCCGCTACTGTTGTTACTGTTGCTTTTCCACCACCTGCTTTAATTTTAGCAACAAGATCTTTTGCACTAAATTTTCCTGCAAGTACATGATACGTAAGCACAGTTTGTAACATTTTTTTATTCTCCGGCTTCAACAAAGTTGCAACTGTTCCCTTCGGTAATCTATCAAAAGCTTTGTTCGTTGGCGCAAACACAGTAAAGGGTCCTGCGCTTTGTAAAGTTTCCACCAAACCTGCTGCTTTTACAGCTGCCACCAACGTTGTATGGTCTTTACTGTTTACAGCATTTTCTACAATGTTTTTAGAAGGATACATTGCTGCACCACCAACCATAACTGTTTTTTCCATTTGTGCAGTTGCAGTTGTTGTAGCCATTGCTACTGCAGCCAGCATAAATAAGTTTTTAATTTTTTTCATAACCTTTTTTTGTTTTAAGTTTTTTTGTTTTAAAGAGTTTATTGTTGAGTTCATTTACGGCATCTTATAAAAGTTGGTTTTACCAAATAGAAAATTAATAGAAGGAAATTAGAACATACACAAAAGCAGCATCTTGCGATGCTGCTTTTGTTATCATTTCAATATCAGTAATCATTTTCACCCGGTTTGGGTTTCGGCTTGGGCTTAGGTACTGTTTTTTTATCATCAAGAATTGTGGATGACGGAGGAATTTTAATGTCCTTTTTTTCATCCTTTTTTTTCTCCTTACCAAGGTTAGTATCAGGTATTGTTGTTGGTGCATTCATATCACTCATATCTTCTTCTAAAAAATCACTGGCATTTCCATTCCCGTTGTCTTGTGTCAGGCTATCGCCTTTGCTGAGGATATTTTGAAAATTAGCATCTGCAAATATAGGTGCATTTTTAAGCTCTGCGGGTGCACTAAATTCTTTGATTGATGTGTAATCCGAGAACCTTTTGTCAGCATAAACTTTGGTCATAAAATTTCCCCAGGCAGGTGCGGCCATTTCAGCACCGCCGCCGCTGTTATATATCGGAATAAATGGATCTTCACAACCAACCCATGTACCTGCCAGTAATGTTGGTGTGTAACCGATAAACCAGCCGTCGGTGTTCCCATTGGTGGTTCCTGTTTTTCCGGCTTTTTCTACAGGTATATTGTAGCTGTTTAATCTGCGTGCAGTGCCGGCTTTAATCACTCCTTCCATCATTTTTACCATAGTATAATTATCTGATTCGCCAATTACCTGTTTACTTTGTGCAATCGGAAATTCATGCAGGAGATTGCCGTTTTTATCTTCTACTCTTGTTACAAAAACCGGCTCTGTATTAAAACCTTTATTTGGAAACATGGTATAGGCCTGTAACATTTGCAGCATTGGTATTTCTGCTGCTCCCAAGGCAATAGATGGATATGGAGGTATGGTTACCTTAATCCCACAAAGTTGTGCAAATTCAATTGTTCTTTTAACTCCAACAACACCCATCAAATGCCAGGCACAACCGTTTATTGATTTTGCTAAGCAAAAGGCGCAGGTACCACCGCCAGTGCTGATTGTTTTACCACCTAAAGTTAGAGGACCACCAGGTATATATGTTTCCGGTGTGTAACCTGCATCTGTAACAGCAAGAGTATATAACAAAGGTTTAAAGGTAGAACCCACCTGTCTGCTTGCAGTTACATGGTCATATTTAAACCAACGAAAATCAATTCCACCTACCCAGGCCTTTACTTCGCCGCTCCGTGGATCCATTGCAACAAAGGAAGTCTGTAAAAGTTTTTTATGATATTTAATGGAATCAATAGGCGTCATAACGGTATCCATCTCATGCTTGTCGCCACCTTTCCATGAAAATATTTTCATTTTAACCGGAACATTAAACGTTTTTCTGATAGACACAGAATCCAATCCTTCCTCCTTTAAATTTTTCCATCTTTCTGTAAATTTCATGGCAGCCTCTACAATATTTTCATGCCCCTTCCAAAGTTTTTCACCTTTTTGTTTTAAGGTGTTATTTAACTTACTCTGTTCATTAGGAATATGGGCCTGCATTGACTCTTCTGCATATTTTTGCATACGGGAGTCAATGGTTGTATAAATTTTTAATCCATCCCTAAACAAATCATACGCTTCGCCCGTTTTAGGATTTCTATTATTATTACACCAGTCTTTCATTAATGTTACCAACGCCCTTCTAAAATATGGTGCAGTTCCTACATTTTCATCTATCTGTTTGTAATTTGTAATGAGCGGTTTTACTTTCAATGTTGTGGCCTGTGCCTCAGTTAAATAATGTTCTTTTGAAACTACCATTTGCCCGATCACAGTGTTTCTCCTGTCAAGTGATGCCCGCGGATGTCTTATTGGATCGTAGATAGAAGACCCTTTCAACATGCCTATCAAAACAGCAGCTTCTTCCGGTTTTAAATTTTTAGGTTCCTTTTGAAAATAAGTACGGCTCGCATTTCTGATCCCATAAACATTTAACCATGGAGCTCTGTTTAAATAAAGTGTAAGAATTTCTTCCTTGGTAAAATTTCGTTCAAGCTTAACGGCAATAATCCATTCTTTTATTTTTTGAGTACTTCTTACTAAAACATTTCCTCTTCCCTGCCCTAATATCATTTTTGCCAATTGCTGTGTAATGGTACTACCGCCACCCTGTGTTCCTAAAGAAAAAACTGCCCTCCCTAATGCCTGAGCATCTATACCCGAATGGTCAAAAAAGCGTTCATCTTCAGTGGCTATCAGTGCATGAAAAACATTGGGAGAAATTTCATCATAACGAACTTCGCTTCTGTTTTCAGCGTAATATTTTCCCATTAAAACACCATCTGAACTTATTATTTCGCTTGCAAGGTCTGCTTCCGGATTTTCCAATTCCTGCAAAGAAGGCATTTTGCCAAAAACACCAAAGTCGGCTAACAATAATACTAGAATAACAACAGCAATGCCTAAAAAAAATAAACGCCAGAGTATACTTACAGATCGTTTCATAAAGAAATAGAATGGTTAAAAGAAAGCAGGAAAAAGAAAATTTTAAAATTTATTACCAAAATTTGTATTAAGCAATTGTTTGTAACTGGTGATGTCTTTATTGGATTTAAGCAACAACAAATTATCGTCAGAAATTATTATAAAAGAATACTTTGCCGGCTGCAGCCAAGACACTTCTGATGCTGCAGCTTTTTTTATTTTGTCGAAGTATTTTAAAGCTTCTGTTGCATTAGTGAATGGTTGAAAAATCAACAGAGATCTGGCTGCATCAATGGCATCTTTAGATATTGAAATATTTATTGTTGCCATGCTTTCTTTATTAAAACGGGCAAAAGCATTTTTAGCTTCGTTTACATAAACTCCATCTACCTTATCTAATATCATAACTACGTAATGCGGCTTATCAGGCGAAAGCGTAAATGATTTATTAATATATGCTGAAGGAATTTTGATGCTGTCTGAGATTACAGGCTTTATATTAACCGGAGCTTTCATTTTTACTTCTGCAGGAGCGCCAGGTGCTTTTACCACAGCCGATTTTTTATCATCTGCTATCACAACCTGATCATCGGATACACGTGTTACCTGCAAATCAGTTAAATATTTTTCAATTTCATTTCGTCTTTGCAAAACGCTGATTAAAGTGGTAGCCTTAGGTTTCAAAGCCGATGTTGGGTATAAGCTTTCTATATTTTTTAAAACATTGATAGCACCACTGTCTTGCCTTTCTTTAATTAAATAAACAGCTTCTATGTACAAAAGTTGCGGCGACCAATAATTATTTCCGTAAATACTGTCCGCCTTTTTTTTTGCATTAATTGCCTGTGCAAAATTACCTTCAATAAACATACTGTAAACAGCTTCATACCTAGCAGTCACTTCCGGGGCTTTTTCTCCTTTTTTAAGTAAAGATGGATTTAATAAAACCTTTGTTGCATCACTACCCGAAAAATTAGTTTTTAAAATATTTGTAAATAGTGATGCTCTCGAAGTGTTGCCGATTTTATTATAACAGTAAGCCAGATTAAAGTACACATCAGGTAGTTTAGCACGTGTTGGAAATCTTTTTACAAAATCTTCATACATAGCAATGGCCTGCCCATAATCCTGTAATTCATTCTGAACAATCTGAGCGGCGTCGTAAAGATTTGCAGCAATCACAACATTGCTTGCTTCTATTTTTTCGTTACTTAAAGGCAGTTCTGCCATTAGACCCTCATAAGATAAATCAGTTGCTTTTTGTCCGGCCGATGTAACATTTTTGCTGGATGAATCAGGAGCATTTGGATCGAGAGAAGAAAAACCATTGCTTGTATTATTCAGATTAGCATCCAATGCCGTTTTTCTGCGCCAGTTATCTACGTTGGTTCTTTTACCCCATTTATTTTTAAATTCATTGAAGCCTTTTGATCGTAAGCTTGTATTGTAAAAGTACCATTCACCGATATTAGCTGCTGCTGCTTTAAAAAGGTCAACAGGTTCTTTATTTTTATCTGCAAATGTTATCAGCGTATTCCCTGCAAAATCATCTTCTTCTTTTAAACCATTTTCTTTACGAAACTTCTTTACCATTTTTCTTATTAGGACATCTCTTTCTGCCGCAGGCAATGCCACCAGTTTTTGTAAACTGTCTTCTTTTTGGATGGCAATTAATTTAGGCACTAAACGGCTCAACAATTCTTTTCTGTCTTCAATGAGTGCAGCATCTTCCGAGGTTTTATTTGTGGTAGCGCTTAAGCTATCATAAAAAGCATAAGCATCTTTGTAACGTTGTTGCTTAAAAGCAATATTGGCCAATTGAAAAAAAGATTTGTCTTTGTATCCCGACTCAGTGTTGTTGTAAGACACACTTTTGTTGTAAAAAGCAATACTATTTACTGTATCAGGTTTTTGCAAACTAAGCTGACCGGTGGAGTAGTAAATAATATCTCTAAAGGGTTCGTATTTATCTTTCTTAGCCATTTTTAAAAGGTTGGAAATTGTGTTGTCCAACTCTTTAAAATTTCCAGAGTTTCTCAGCATTTTTGCTTCGCTTAACCTTGCATAAATATCCAATACGGGGTCAGAGGTTTGGTGTGCAGCTTTTAAATAATAAACAGAAGCTTCATCATACTTTCCTGTAAGCTCGTACATCTGTGCAAGCAGATACTCCCATCTGCTTTTATCATCTTTTGTATCTGCATTGCTTAATGCTTTTTTTAGATGCACGGCGGAACTGTCAAAATTATTCTGGGCAAAAAACCAATAGGAGGTTACTTCTTCAAGGTCATTTCGTAAACGGAAAGGTAAATTTTTATCATTCTCCAGAATGCTGATTAAACCCGCAGCATCGCCATATTCTTTTTGTTCGGTAAAAGTTCTTATCTGCCAAATCAACGCATCATTTCTGCTGGCAGGTTGTGTAAATACTTTCTGAAAAATATTTCTTTTCTCTTTATCTGCAATAGAAACAGAGCCCGCGCTCTTTCCGTCCAAAGCTTCATTTGAACCCACTATTTTATTATAATCATCATCTTTTTTCTTTCGGGGGAAAAGATTGTAGTTAATAAATTGAAATGTAAGTGCTGCAGAATCAAAATCCTTTTTTAGAAAATAAGATTTACCAATAAGCAAATAGAAATTATCTACCCATTCAGATCTTAAATCATGTAACAATATGCCGGCGGTAGATTTATAAATAACGGAGTCGAGATCGGATTTTTGGCTGGCGGTATTGTCCAAAGAATATGGATAAAACGAAAGAATTTTTGAGTAATCATCTTTGTGAGATAATTTGGCTCTTTCAATAACGAGATCTAATCTGTTAGTAGCATTAAAGTAAAAATTATAATGTGAGGTATTATTCTGTAGAAATTTTGTAAGACCTCTAAATTTTTTTTCACCTGTCTTTTCTGAACGCAATTTTTTTTCTTCATATTTTTCAGGCTTCTTTTCCTTTCCAAAAGGATCCAGTGTCCAGGTAGGTTGCGCCATCATATCAACAGAATAGCAGCAAGCACAGATCACTAAAATTCCTAATAATAAAGCCTTCAGTTTTAGCATCAAAAAGTGGTTGAGTATAAATTTAAAGTTCGCATTTATTCTTTAATAACAGTCAAAAATAAAGGCTGTTGCATTAATCTGGAAGCAATAGTTTATTTATTTCTGTTAAAAATTTACCATTGCTTGTTTAATGGCTAATTTAGTGCTGCTAAGTTTCATGCCATTTTAATAAGGAGCTATGTCAATGTCGGATGTGAACAATACTTTTAAAAAACTTCGAGGCCAC
>JANXTN010000229.1 GCA_025352435.1 Ferruginibacter sp.
GATTTATAAAGTATTTACAGATGCAGATTTTGAAAACGAATCCTTTTACGTTGCATCAAAACTTGCCCAAATGCCTACAACAGGATTGGCATATACAAAAACTGCACTCAATATTTCTATGCAAAATACCTTTGGCGAACAGCTTGTGCAGGAAGATAGGCTACAGCGCAAAGCGGCTGCTACTGCAGACTACCAGGAAGGGATAGATGCTTTCACAGCAAAACGAAAAGCAGTTTTTACAGGTAAATAAATGTTTTTATAAATGAACGTAGCTGGAGATATTTTAGCAAACAAAGTAGTGGATGATATGCTTAAGAAAGATTTGTTCAGCCAATGGCTCGGCATTTCTATCATCGAAATAAAAGAAGGTTGCAGCAAAATAAAGATGACGGTAAGAGAAGAAATGATCAATGGCTTTGGCATTGTGCATGGCGGCATTACATTCTCTTTGGCAGATAGTGCATTTGCTTTTGCCTGCAATAACCGCAATGTATTATCTGTCGCATTAGATACGAGTATTAATTTCTTAAAACCTGTGCAGGTAAATGATATACTAACTGCTGAGGCAAATGAATTGCACAATGGTCGCTCTACAGGTTTGTATCACATTAATATTACAAACCAACAAAATGAAACAGTTGCCCTTTTTAAAGGCACCTGTTTTAGAACATCCAAATCGTTGATATGATTTACTCCTTCAATAATTTTATTCCCGTCGTTCATCCCACTGCTTTCGTACATCCACAGTCATGCGTTACAGGAAATGTAATTATTGGCAAGGATTGTTACATTGGTCCGGGTGCGGCCATTCGTGGAGATTGGGGGCAAATAATTATTGAGGATGGTTGCAATGTGCAGGAAAACTGCACCATTCACATGTTTCCCGGAGTTACAGTTTTATTAAAGCCAGGTGCACACATTGGGCATGGAGCTATTATTCACGGTGCTACCATTGGCAGCAATTCAATGGTTGGTATGAATGCGGTGGTAATGGATAAAGCTGTAGTTGGTGATGAGTGTATTGTAGGCGCACTCAGCTTTATAAAAGCAAACGAAATTTTTGAAAACAGAAGTGTGATCATAGGCAACCCTGCAAAAAAAATAAAAGAGGTAAGCGATGAAATGATTAAATGGAAAACAGAAGGCACAGCGCTTTATCAAAAATTACCTGCAGAGCTGCATGCAAGTTTATTTGCTTGCGAGCCACTCACAGAAATTCCTACAGATAGAAAAATGCAGCATCCTACTTACAAAACCTGGAACGAAACAAAGCAATAAAAGATTATTTTCTGCTGTCAGCCCACCACAATTTTTCGGCTGTTGCGGTATTAAAATCTTTAATTGAGCCATCGCCCTTTCCGGTAAAACCTCCGTCAGGATGGCCCATTGATATACAACTATCATTGTACAAATCATTAAAATTATCGCAGCAAACTGCAGGTACATAAAACACTTTTTTGCCCATATAGGTGTAACTGTAAATTTTTCTTGGAGGATTTGTAACAGGTACGCTTTTCATTTTTTCTATCAATACTTTCACGCAAACCGGCAGGGAATCTGCAACGACCTTGCTGCCCTCAGGAGCTACATCAGCAGCATTGGTTTTTTTAGATGCATTGCACCCAAAAACGGATACCATAAAACACAGAATTAATATTTTCATCCTATTTATCTTTTAGGGGCTTTCACCATTTTTACAATAATTAAACTTTTGTTCGGGCTATCCGTTACAATCTTTTTATTCCGCTGAAGCGCCATAAAAAGGATTTCCACTTCTATCCCGCAGCCCATCATCTGTACATCTATAATCAACAATTATACCCCAAAGTTTTCGTTCGTACCCATTAGCAAATCCGTTGCAATTAAATCCTGCTGTATAACATCGTAATGCAATGCAATATGCTTTTTGTACTTTTGCCCCATACACAATACTCAAGTTTTGGAAAGATCGAATTTTGTAGACCAGATAAATATTTTTTGCCGCAGTGGTCATGGTGGTGCAGGCAGTAGACATTTTTTGCGTAATAAACTTACTGCAGAAGGTGGTCCTGATGGTGGAGATGGTGGCCGTGGTGCTCACATCATTTTAAAAGGAAATACACAGTTGTGGACACTGTTGCACTTGCGTTATTTTAAAAATGTATTGGCAGATGATGGTGGAAACGGTGAAGGCGGACAAAGAAGTGGCAAGGCGGGAAAAGATATTATCATAGAAGTACCGCTTGGTACCATTGCAAGGGATCCGGAAACCGGTGTAAAAGTTGCAGAGATTTTGAATGATGGTGAGGAAGTAATTTTAATGAAAGGTGGTCGGGGAGGTTTGGGTAACAGTAATTTTAAAACTGCTACCAACCAAGCACCGGAACATGCGCAACCTGGCGAAGATGGTGTAGAAGGCATAAGAACCCTTGAGCTAAAAGTATTGGCGGATGTTGGCTTGGTGGGTTTCCCAAACGCCGGAAAGTCAACATTGCTTTCAGTAGTTACTGCTGCTAAACCTAAAATAGCAGATTACGCATTTACTACATTAGTACCGCAACTTGGTATGGTTGAATACAGAGATGGAAAAAGTTTTTGTATTGCAGATCTCCCTGGTATTATTGAGGGAGCAGCGGAAGGCAAAGGCCTTGGACATCGCTTTTTGCGGCACATTGAAAGAAATTCCATTTTACTTTTTGTAATTCCTGCAGACAGTGCAGATCATAAAAAAGAATTCGAAATTTTAAGAAGTGAGCTGGAACA
>JANXTN010000244.1 GCA_025352435.1 Ferruginibacter sp.
TCACATACTTCTTTTGGCCCCATTATTTCTACGCTTCCACCTTGATATCCGGGCTTGTAAATCTTTATTTTTTCAGAAACCAATTGACCATAATCTTTATCCGGTGTTACCATATAAACTTCATATCCTACTTTCTCTGCTTGCTTTGCCAGCGCACCGATTATATCATCTGCTTCATATCCATCCAATTCAATACATGGAATATTAAACCCTTTAATGATTCTCTTTATATCCGGCACAGCCGATAAAATATCTTCGGGTGTTTCCTGCCTGTTGGCTTTGTAATCTGCAAAATTTGTATGGCGTTCTGTAGGTGCATGGGTATCAAAACATACTGCAATATGTGTAGGTTTTTGATTGTTGATGAGCTCTGCAAGGGTATTGGTAAAACCAAACTGCGCATTAGTATTTCTGCCTTTACTTGTAATACGTGGGCTACGAACCAGAGAGTAATATGCACGGAAAACCAATGCCATCGCATCAAGTAGGAAGAGTTTTTTATCAGACACTTTTAAATAAATTATAAATTAAGAAGAAGGAGATTACGAATTACAAATTACGAATTACGGGCAGTAAAAATGAAGCTAAGAAATTATTAATTACGAGATTTTAGCGTCGTCTGAATCTTTCCTATTATTCTACAAATTTCATCAGAATCATTTAGTAAATTGTTGGCAAGTTCATCACTTAGGTAATTTGCGGCCTGCAATAACTTTAACCAATACATTGTTTATTTTGCTTCTTTATATGATATGAAAAGTTTGTGTATGAAGTCTGCTGTTGATTGGCCGCCAATTGCTTCTTCAACATTAGCCCCAATAGAAGTTCCACATCTAAGAATTTGTTTGGATAAAACAAATTCCTTTTTTCACTCCGTAAATATTTATCGGCATTTACAATACATGTGGCAAATGCAAAACTTTTCTGTTGTATTACATTATCTGTTTTCACATTCGTAATTTGTAATTCGTAATTATCTTCTCCGCTCTCAAACTCATAATTCGTAATTATTAATTCGTAATTACTTTATAATCCAATTATCCAATAATCTTATCCAAATAAATCGGCAACATGGCCCTCCACGTAGGCCAGTCATGTTTCCATTCTGCCCCCCAAATGGATGCATCATGGTCTATACCTTTTGCATATAATATCTCAGAAATTTTGGCGGTGCCCGTTGGGTCTTCATAATCACCGCTGCCGGTTACAATATGTATGTGTTTGCTTTTGCGGATATTGTTTATGTACCATTCATCTGTAAGGTTTGGTATGTAATGCACCGGAGAGTTTAAATACACCTGCTCATCCCAATAGCCATCAGTATATTCTGTAAGATCGTACACTCCACTCATTGCAATAACACCGTCTATTAAGTCAGGTCGCTTTAAAAATAAATTCAAGCTATGCAACCCACCAAACGATGCCCCTGCAATAATGATGGGCGTTTCAGCAGAAGTATTTGTTTTGATAAATGGTATTACTTCATTAAAAATATAGTTGTTAAACTGGTTCTGGCGAATGGCTTTGTGTGCTCCTTCCATCTCTTTGTTCAGCCAGCTTTCGTTGTTTATGCTGTTCACGGAAAAAATACGCACTTTACCACTGTTTATGTAGGGTGCAAGTATTTCCATGAGTTGGAAACGCTCATACTCCAAATAATCTGCAGCTGCTGTTGGTACAAGTAATAAAGCAAATCCGTAATCACCATAAGCAACAATGGGCATATCTTTTTGAAGAGCGGGACTAAACCAACTCGCTGTTTCTTTTTTCATAGTGGTGTAATTTTTTATCCTTAATGCTGTAAATATAGAAACATTATTTTGGGAGAGATTCAAAAGTATTCACCCTTAATAGAAGCTTATTCTATCAAGAAATATATAAAAAATTATCGTGGATATAATTAGCAGAAATAATTCTCATGGACTTATAAGACCAATGCCCAATACCTTCCCCAAAAAAATTATTGGTGTTTATTAGTGCTGTTAGTGGCGCTAATTATTCCAACACTCCTTCTGTAATCTCCGTCCACAATTCTCTGTAACGACGGGCAGCATCGCCGCTACGGGCGAATTCTTCAATAGGCATTTTGTGTATACCCATTTTTTCTACATCAGATAAATATGGAATATAATTTCCAAAAAAACGTTTGTCTTTAAACAACAGTTCCATTATTTCGTGGTGCATATTCTTACGCAAGTCCGTCATGGTAAAAAAGCACATTAGCTTTGCCGGATCTATTTCTTTTTCTTTAAAATAATCTTTCACCATGTGGTAAGTGCGTACTGACAAGGTAGTAGGTATTACCGGCATCAATACAATATCAGCTGCGCTAAAAATATTTTCGCTTAATGCACTAAAACCAGGAGGACAGTCAATGAATACAAAATCATATTCCCCGTTAAACTGTTTTAGTACACTTTTCAATCTATTCTTATTTCCCCGCATTTCATCCAGCATAATGTCTGCACTTTTGGCTGAATTATCGGCAGGAATAATATCCAGATTTTCATAACCGGTCTCCATCAACACAGCCTCCAGATCTGCATCTTTGCTGATCAGTTTTTTTATACCCGGATGTACTTTAGGCTTTGCCTGAAAATAAAATGAAGTTGCACCTTGAGGGTCTATATCCCACAACAAAGTTTTATATCCTTCCTTGGCCGCCAGATATGAAAAATTTACACAGCTGGCTGTTTTGCCTACACCGCCTTTTAAATTGTACAATGCTATTACTATCATAAAAACGTTTTCGTGTGATTACAGGTTTTGAAAGTTAATACATTATTATAAATTACAATAATCCTAATTCTGAAAATAACTCTTAAGCCGCTTTTCAATGCTGCTATAACCATTTGCACAAAAGTCCTATATTGTATATTCAATTTTTTCAACCAAAATAATTTTCATGTCTTTATTAAAAAATGTTGCTGCGTTTTTAGCAGTGTTTGTAATTGCAGCTACAAGCTTTTCGCAGCAAAAACAACTTACAGATGATCAGTTTTTTAAAAACAATTTTAAGGGTATTGTCAACCCTTTGCCATCGGTTACCCGTTGGGTAGATAACAGCCATTTTCTTTTAGTAAGAGATGGAAAAACATTTGTGGTAGATGCTAAAAACGGTGCTGAAAAAGAACAGACAGATGCAGACAGAACCACGCAAAAAACAGTTATTGCACCTTCTCCGTTTTCTAAGAGCAAAGATCTTTACATTAAAATTAATGATATAGAAACACGCCTTACCAATGATACCTTTCCCGAAATAAATGCGACAGTAAGCCCCGATGGTAAATACATTGGTTACACAAAAAACAATGATTTATACACAGTAGAAATTGCTACGCAAAAAGAAAATAGGCTTACTACAGATGGGAGTGATGTTATTTTAAACGGCTATGCAAGCTGGGTTTATACAGAAGAAATTTTGGGTCGTGCATCTCGTTACCGTTCTTTTTGGTGGAGTCCTGACAGTAAAAAGATTGCTTTCTTTCGCACAGACGATAGTCCTGTAGCACCTTACACCATTACAGATGGCCCGGGCACACATGCATATGTAGAAACAGAGCGCTATCCAAAAGTAGGAGATAAAAACCCTGAAGTAAAAGTAGGTATTGTGAACCCTGCCGGCGGAGCCGTAGTGTTTGCAGATTTTAATCCTAAAGATGACCAGTATTTTGGTGCACCAATTTGGACAAACGATGGTTCATCTTTATGGGTGCAGTGGATGAACAGAAAACAAAACAACTTAAAAATTTATGCAGTAAACCCTGCAACCGGCGCTAAGCAACAGGTGTATGATGAAGTGCAACAAACATGGATACAATTAGAAGATGGTTACGAGCGTATGCATATGTTAGCAAATAACAAAAACTTCATTTTAGAAAGTGACAAAACTGGTTGGAACAATTTGTATCTATACGATATGACGGGAAAATTGATAAATGAAATCACACCTGGAAAATTTACCGTAACAGACATCAATTTTATTGACGAGGCAAAAAAGGTTGTCTATTTTACTGCCCGCAGCAAAGAGAATACCGCCCGAAGAGATTTGTACAGTGTAAATTTTGATGGCAAAAAAATGCAGCGCCTCACTTTTGGCGATTACAACCACGCAGTAAATTTGAGTCCAGATGGAAGTTATTTTGTAACTACTTACAACAATGTAAGTACTCCTACAAAAATCTCATTGGTAAGCAACACAGGCAAAATAATAAAAGACATTGCAGATAGCAAGGGTGCAGAAATGAATGATTACACATTGGCTAAAACAGAAATCGTAAGAGTAAAAAGTGAGGATGGTTTGTATGACCTGCCCATGAAAGTTACCTGGCCAATGAACTACGATAAAAACAAAAAATACCCGGTACTTATTTCCATTTATGGCGGGCCCAATGCCGGAACGGTGATGGATACATGGGGACTGACCGGTAACCAACAGTTTTATGCTAAAGAAGGATTGATACAGGTGGCCATGGACCACAGAGCCAGCGGGCATTTTGGTAAAGAAGGCGTAAACTATATGTACCACAATTTGGGTTATTGGGAAATGAAAGATTACTCTACCATGGCAAAATGGTTAATAGCAAATGGCGGCGCAGATCCTAAAAAGATTTGCATTACAGGATTTAGTTATGGTGGTTATATGACTTGCTATGCGCTTACTTATGGCGCAGATGTATTTACACATGGTATGGCGGGCGGCAGCGTAATAGACTGGACATTGTATGATACGCATTACACAGAACGTTACATGGGCACACCTGCTGATAATGCAGAAGGATACAAAACAAGTTCTGTACTTACCTACGCAGATAAATACAAAGGCATGTTGCAGATTGTGCATGGCATTATAGATGATAATGTTCATTTACAAAATAGCATACAGTTTACAAGCAAACTACAGGATCTTAAAAAAGATTTTGAAGAAATGTTTTACAGCGGCGGCAGACATGGATGGAGCGGAAATAAAAACCTGCATTTCCTCAATTTAAAAACACAGTTTATTTATAAATATTTATTGGAGAAACCCGTGCCTA